>DAHXMP010000240.1 GCA_027371665.1 Bacteroidota bacterium
TTTGATATCTTCAACCGATAATGGATTTTTGATAAATGGTTTATTCGGATAATTTTCATCTGTATTTTTAATTTCACCATCTTCAAAAAGTAATGGCGGTACAATGACTGTCGAGCCTATATATAAATCACCACCTGTAAAATAAGGCGACGATACAGAAGGAGCGAGAAGATTCATAATATAAGATTTATCTCCAACATTCAGGATATCTTTAAAAGACTGAGCAGTGAATCCGTTTGTAAGGCATCCTCTAACCAATTCTTCTTTCCCGTTACTGTAAACCTTATAGGCTTCAATAACAGGAATGCTTTGCTGGTCATAGGATATCTCCGTATAGTTAGAAGCAAGATGCTGTAATGTTGTATATAAAATATTTTGATTCATAATCTTTTTAACAATGATACCATAAGGCAACTCACGGTCTTTACAAAGTTTGAGCATTTCATTCCGAAGTTCGGATTCGGATTTTACATGATTATTGTCCGAGGTCAAATCTATAACACTGAGCATAGCAGCGCCTCCTCTTTTATGCCCGTTTGTCTGGCGGACTCTTTTAATAGGTACTCTTGAAGATAAAAGGTTTTTTAAATATCCATTATTAACTAATTCTACGTCTTTAGAAATTACACCATCATCATCAAGCTTATAACTTCCCAGCAAAGGCATATGATTAATATACTCTTTTTCAGGTTCGGCATTGATTGAAAGAAACTCAGGTAATACCCTTCCTCCGATTTTGGTTTGGAAAGCTGAATATCTACCTGCATCCTGCATGCCTCCATCACTGAGAGGTGTGCGCTGGGCGACAAGGTTAGGTGCAAAAACCTGTGCGAACAATTCATCAGCTGCCTGGCCTACAAAAAGAATCGGCCCGGAATAGGAATCAACAAGTATCGGAGCTTTTTCAAGTTTCGTTATATTAACTGCAAGATTTGCAGCCGCTCTCGTAAGTGAATCTTCCCTCGGTAAGTCATAGGGTGTTTTGGAATATGTTGTATAAAAATCGGTAAGAGGCATTCCATCATCTGCTTGTGCTGCAGCAACAATTTCAAAACCTGAGAAAAGTTCTGTTTTTATGTATTCTCTTCCTTCGCTATTAACAAAGTAAACTGTTTCAGGTATATATTCAAGTCCAACTTGAGAAAGCTGAATATTCTTGTAATTAGCGAAAGTAGAAGATACACCTCTGCAAAGATTTTCAAATTTATTAACCGGAAATGGCGGTATATTGATTGTATCGGATTCCTTCTCAGGCGGCAATTGAGTAAAATCAGGAGTAGTGTCCAGCCGAACTTTATTCTTTATTGCGGCGATTTTTTTTGAAAATACTTCTGCCGCCTGTTTATAAGCGGCATCAGTTGCAAGCCAAAGTTCACGGCGAAGAGTGTTATAATCCAATTCATAGGGAACTTTCCTGTTTTTAAAAGTTTCTTCGTTGTCGGAACTGCCAAAAAAACTTAAACCTATATCGAAAAAATTCGTGTTATCGAATTTATAGCTTCCAACCCTTACAGAGACAGTTAATTCAGCACTTTTAGTGTGATTAGAATTTATTAATGCCCCTAACGTTGCTCCAATACGGTATGAATCCGAAATTTTTAAAGTATATTCAATATAATAAGGTTTCTCAAGTGATTGGAGGTATAGATGTTCCATCGAGCGATTGATTTCATCTCGCATTGCTCTCATAATATCATCATTTGCCGCAGCATTGGAGGAAGAAGCGGCAAAAATCAGCGTTAATAATCCAATGGATAAAATTTTTATTAAATTGATTTTCATATTTGTTAAAGAAATAAATTAAAAAATTAGTTATCAATGTTATGGTGCAGCCAGAATAGGAGGCTTAGCCTGTGATTTAGCTTTCTTTTGAACTTCTATCTTAGATACAAGCAGGCTCGGTGAACTTGCCGAGACAGGAACCGATCCGGACTCTGCACCGCATATACCATTAAAAATTTCCGTGTCGTTACCGGCTGCAATGATATTTGAAAATGTAGTGAGCGGTGTTCCTATTAAATCAACTCCGCGAACTATTTCATCGGGTTTATTATCCGTAAAAACCTTATATACTATTAAAGGGTCAACATTGAAGGAATTCGGGATTGTCCGGTTTGTAAAAGTGAATCCTCCCTGCACCTTTTCAAATAGTAATCCATAATCAAGACCCTGCTTCCGGCATTCTTCACGCAGCAGGTCCTTTAATTTTTCTATCGAAACAGTTTTTGATGCTTCGACAATTAAATTGGATTGCCTGGAAACTGCATTATATCCTGCCTGTTTTCTGCCATGTCCGTTAGAATGAGGAAATCCTTCAACAGGAGAACGTGACATAAGGAAATATTTAAATATTCCATCTTCGACGCAGTTCACTTTTTGTCCGGGAACACCTTCATCGTCGTATTTATAATATCCGGAAACAGGTCTGCCGTCCAGGTATTTTATAGTTGGATCGAATACAACACTGAGAAAATCAGGAAGAATTTTTTTATTTACAAAATTTTTAAAAGTTTGACTGTTATCGGGGTCCTTTAACCTAGTTCCTTCAACTCTATGGCCAAATATTTCATGAAAAAAAACACCTGCAGCACCACCGGATAAAATAGCAGGGCCTGTATAAGTTGTCATTACAGGAGCATTTCTTAATTCATTAAGAGTATTAACAAGTTTATAAGCATCATCTTCCATTTGTTTTTCATCCGGGAGGCTATCGGGAGAATAAGCAAAATATGTTTTATATAACGGCAAATCCATTCCGTCTTCGGCTTTTGTTTTTGCAATTAAATATATTCTTGCCATTAAAAAAGATTGCTGAATCTGTGAACCTTCGGAGTTTGTGAAATATTCGGTTTTTGAGGAAATATCCAAAGTCGCATTGCCGTCCATAATCCATTTTTCTGAAGTAAGTATAGCAGACAATTTTCTCAGTCTTTCAATCCATTTTATTTTATCAATATTAAAATTTATTACATTTTCAAAAAATTTATGAGGCTTTTCGGGTGTGAAGTCTGCCGATGTATCTTCTTCCTGAACTTTTACGGAATAATTTGTTTTAGCCTTTTCATAAGTTTCAATAGCTTTTTTATACTCTTTGTCGGTAGCAAACCAAATTGAATTTCTTATAGCCGGTTCATTATTGTCCAAAGGAAGTATATAGCTATTCCTGTTACTTCCCAGGTTAAAGGCTTCACCACGTATAACGTGTGTGTTATCGAATTTATAATTGCCCACCCTGATATCAATGTCAAGTGTTCTCGTTTTGTTTTCATTATTGGTTTCGATTTTACCATCTGAAGACTTAATCAGAATAGAATTGATGTCATAAATTGTAAAAGATAAATAATAGGGTGGATTAGGTTTGTTCTTTAATTCACTCATGGTCCTGTCAAGCTCTTTAGTAGCGGCATCCAGCACAACTGCGTTTTGAGCATACAGAGAAATTTGGAAAAAAATTAACAATAAAAAAAACAATAAAATTTTCGATTTTATGAGTTCCATATTATCATCCTTATAATTTACGATTTTCAGGGCTTGCTAATAAAATTCTGTTCTTAAACGTAAATCAATTATAAATATTGCCGAATCAATGTCTTGACATGGAAACATTATTAATCAAATCAATGCTAATGATGTTTTCAGGTTTTTTTGAATTTAAAAATTTTGTAAATTGAAAGATTATAATGTCGATGAATAAATATGATATAAATAATTTCAGCCCTAATAAATATACTTGAATTAAAGCGAATTTTCGGCTGAAGATTTGAAAGGAGAATCAGATTAAATGCCACGGATTTTTATTGATGGCAAAGAAATTGAAGCTGCCCAGGGACAAACCGTAATAGAGGCAGCCTATGCTAATGGAATCCAGATAACTCATTTCTGCTGGCATCCCGAACTTACAATTTCCGGCAATTGCCGCATGTGCCTTGTTGAAGTAGGAATGCCAAAAAGGCTACCCGATGGAAATTATCAGAATGATGAATCGGGAAATCCTGTTATAAGCTATTTTCCCAAGCTTCAGATAGCATGTGCTACAGTTGTAAGCGAAGGAATGCATATCAGGACAAAGACGGATAGTGTCGTTCACGCGCAGGAAGCTGTTATGGAGTTTTTCCTGATTAATCATCCTCTCGATTGTCCGATTTGTGATGAAGCGGGACAATGCAAATTACAGGAATATGCTTATTGTCATTCACGCGGAGAAAGCAGATTTGAAGATGAAAAAGTCCATGCTCCGAAAATGCAATCCTGGGGGCCTACGATTATGTTCGATGCAGAGAGATGTATAAAATGTTCAAGATGTATCAGGTTCGCACAGGAAATAGCAGGTCAGGATGTATTAACATTTGTTAATCGGGGAGACCATGTTAAAATCGAACTGTTTCCGGGAAAGCAATTCGATAATCCCTATTCAATGAATGTAATTGATATTTGTCCGGTAGGTGCATTGACAAGTAAAGATTTCAGATTCAAATCACGTGTCTGGGACATGAGCTTTAACGATTCGATTTGCCCCGGATGTGCAAGGGGATGTAATATTAAAATCGGTGTCCGCAATAATGAAATTCTCAGAATCGAGCCAAGGTCAAATCCAGGTGTGAACAAATACTGGATGTGCGATTATGGAAGGCTTAACACCTATAAGAATGTAAATGATAACAGAATAACAAGCCCGATGATTAGATGGAAGGATGGATTGATACAATGTTCATGGGATGAAGCTGTTTCGAAAGCGGCTGATTTAATGAAGAAATATAAACCTGATGAAATCATGGTTCTCGGTGCTTCGAGAGCAACAAATGAGGGAAATTATATTTTATCGAAATTTGCAAGAGAGATTCTGAAAACAGATAATATTGATTTAATAAGTGACATTGATGATTCTTTTGGTGATGATTTTCTGAAAGTCAGCGATAAAAAGCCAAATTACAAAGGAGCCTTCGAGGTCGGCATTGTTCCCGGCGATTCAGGTGTCAGCATGAATAATTTAGCTGAAAATATGAGATTTAAAAATATAAAAGTCTTATACGTAATGACGGATTTGTTAATTAGCCATAGGCCTTTGCTTGACGAACTTGACGATTTGGAACTTCTGATTGTTCACGCCCAGAATAATACATATCTCACTGAAAAAGCTGATATTATTTTTGCTTCATCTACTTTCGCAGAAGTCGAGGGGACTTTTGTAAATATAGATAAAAGGGTGCAACATTTCGGGCCGGCTTTGATAACGGCGGAAAACCTAAGGCATATGGGTATGAAAATGAGCCGTCTTGATAAATTCGGTGCTCCTAACGACCGCTGGACTCAACATGATTTGAGAGAATGCCTGCCTAACTGGAAGATATTAATGCTTCTTGCCGAACAATTCGGAGTAAAATGGGAATATAAAAAGGCAAATGACATCTTCAGGGAAATCAGTGCGAATATCGAATCCTTTAAGGGAATGACCTATGAATTACTTGATGAGTACCAGGGTATAGTCCTCGGTAAAGCTGATACACCGGCGCCAAAAATAAATAAATATGTTTCTTATGTTATGAAACCAAATTGAATTGATAAAAATCAAAATTTTGAACAATCGTTATGCATGAATTTTTTTGGATATTAATCGAAGCTTTAATTAAAGCGTTAATTATACTTACAATGGTATTATTGTCAGCAGCAACATTTGTCTATCTTGAACGGAGAATTTCTGCTTTTATTCAAAACAGGTATGGGCCTAACAGGGTAGGTCCCTTTGGTGTGTTACAGCCTTTTGCAGATGTATTTAAACTCTTTCTAAAGGAGGACCTCGTTCCTAAATCTGCCGACAAATTATTTCACAGGATTGCACCGATTATTTCGCTTGGAGTTGCACTGGCGATTTATTCGGTTATTCCATTTGCCAATTCCATTACTGTAGGAACCGGAAATGCGGCACATAAATTTTATTTCGGGATCGCACCTGATGTAAATATCGGTTTGCTTTTCATACTTGCTATGACATCTGTTGGAGTTTACGGGATTACCCTGGCAGGCTGGTCATCAAATAATAAATACTCGCTTCTTGGCGGGTTGAGGTCTTCTGCACAGATGATTTCCTACGAGCTTTCGATGGGACTTGCTGTTATTGGTGTCCTTCTTGTATCAAATTATTTTGTCAGTGACAAATCTGCTTCATTTGTAAATACTTTGAGCTTAAATACTATAGTTTTAAATCAAAACGGGTGGCACTGGAATATTATATTACAACCGCTTGGATTTATTGTTTTTCTTGTAGCTGCTTTTGCCGAAACAAACAGAACCCCATTCGATTTGCCTGAAGCTGAACCTGAGCTTGTCGGAGGTTACAATACCGAATATTCGGGAATGAAATTTGGTATGTTTTTCCTCGCAGAATATGGAAATATGGCAACGTCTTCGGCAATTATTTCCATACTTTACCTTGGAGGATGGCAGCTTCCCTTTCCGGCTCACTGGCTTGGATTGGCTGAAGGAACAATTTGGATGGCAGTTGCCCAATTCCTGTGTTTTTTAATTAAGATTATTCTACTTGCCTGTTTCTTTATATGGGTTCGCTGGACAGTTCCAAGGTTCAGGTATGACCAGTTAATGAATCTCGGATGGAAAGTAATGCTTCCTCTCGCACTTGCGAACATAGCTATTACAGGAACTGTAATTCTTTTAATAAAATAATTAATGAATTTATTGAGATATCTTTTTAAAAAGATGATATAATTAAGGTAAAGAAATGAACAGAATTAAAAATACAGAATTAGAGCGATTAACCTTCTGGCAGAAAATATATCTTCCTGAAATTGTGCGAGGTATGGGAATAACTCTAAAACAAGTATTTGAACCAAAATTCACAAGGCAATATCCGGAAGAAAAATGGACTCCCGAAGGTTCTTACAGAGGACGACCGGTACTCGTGGAAGAAGAAGACGGGGAACGTTGTGTGGCATGTGGTCTGTGTTCCCGTGTTTGTCCGGCACTCGCTATAGAAGTCCAGGCAGGAGAAACGGACAGGAATAAAGAACGTTATCCCGTTAAGTTTGAGATTAATATGCTCCGTTGCATTTTCTGCGGCTTCTGTGAAGAAGTCTGCCCTGAAGAGGCAATAGTAATGAGTAAGGATTATCATCTTGTTTTCCAGTCACAGGAAGATGCAATTCTCGGGAAAGAAAAACTTCTTGTACCTATTTCAAAACTCAGGGACAGGCTTGAATTTTTAAGACAATACAAATAAATAATCAATATAATATTTATATCCATTAGAGGTTGTTATGAAATTTAAAATTTACTTTTTTATTTCGTTTTTAATTATTGTTTTATTATTTATCGGCTGTGGTAAAAAAGATAATGAATCTGCGGCCATTAACTCGGAGGAAGTGAAAAAAATGGAAGCAGAGTACACCCGGTTTGTTGATTCTTTGATGAATATCGTTAAACCTGTTTACAGGAACATGTCTCTATCATATTTCGAGGCTTCCGTCAGCGGCAAAGCTGAAGATTGGGACAGAAAAAACAAATATGAGATGGAGTTTAATTCCATCATGTCCAATAAAGATAATTTTGCAAAAGTCAGAAAATTTATGGATTCCAAACTTATCAAGGACTCTTTGAAAGCAAGAGAATTAACTGTCCTCTATAATAATTTGCTGGGAATGCAGATAGACACATCTAAATTAAATGCAATGACCAAACAGCAGTCCCAAATAGAACAGAAATATAATACCTTCAGGACAATTGTAGGCAAAAAGAAATTAAGTGATAATGATGTCGAAGAAATTTTGAAATCTTCAAAAGATAATAAATATCTCGAACAGGTCTGGACAGAACAGAAAAAAATCGGTCCTATCGTAGCACAGGATATTATTAAATTAGTGAAAATGAGAAATGATGCGGCTCATGAGCTTGGTTTCAAAAACTATCATGAAATGAGCCTCAAGCTAAGCGAGCAGAACCCTGACGAAATCTCCAAACTGTTCGATGAACTCGACGTCATGACAAGGGAGGCTTTTGTTAAGGAAAAAGCTCAGATGGACTCAATTCTTGCGGCAGGTTTAAGAATTAAAGTTGATGAGCTTATGCCCTGGGATTACCAGAACAGGTTTTTCCAGGAAGCCCCGAAAATATATAATGTTGACATTGACAAATACTACAAAGATATTGATATTGTTGAAACCGGAGAGAAATTTTATCGTGGCTTGGATATGCCGATTGATGAGCTTGTGGCTAAAAGCGACCTTTTTGAAAAACCTAACAAAAACCAACATGCATACTGCATTGATATTGACCGGGACACAAAAGATATAAGGGTGCTTTGCAATATTAAACCAAATGCTGATTGGATGGAAACTATGCTTCATGAGTTTGGCCATGCTCTCTATGAAAAATATCTTGGCAATAATCTTCCCTGGATTATAAAGCAGCCGGCTCATACTTTTACTACCGAGGCAATTGCTATGATGTTCGGTAGATTTGCCAAAGACCCCAAATGGATGGAAGAGGAAATCAATCTTTCCCAAAAAGATGCTAACAATATCAAAGATGCTTGCAGGAAAACATTACGCTTACAGGAGCTTGTTTTCAGCCGCTGGGCACAGGTTATGTACAGGTTTGAAAAAAGCATGTATGAGAATCCAGACCAGGATTTGAACAAGCTTTGGTGGGACCTCGTTGATAAATATCAATTGATTAAAAAGCCTGTTGGCAGAAACCAGCCTGATTGGGCTACGAAGATACACATAGCGTCTTCACCATGTTATTATCATAATTATCTGCTTGGCGAATTGCTTGCATCCCAACTTTATTATACAATTGAACATAAAGTTTTAAATGCAGCAGGTGATAATACAATCAGCTTTGTAAACAAACCCGAAGTCGGTAAATATCTGATTGAAAATGTCTTCAAGCCCGGTGACAGGTATATTTGGGATGATATGATTGAAAAGGCTACAGGTGAAAAGCTGACGCCGAAGTATTATGCAAAACAGTTTGTTAATTGAATTATACATTAAAACTTTTAATATTAGCTGAGTCGAAATATTAATACTTATTTCAGAAGTCTTTGATTCAGCTAATATTAATTATTTATAAAATTTTTTTTATTGATAAAAAAGTGAGATCACTTTTTCATCTTTTAAGAATCAGATATAATTATTTTGAAAAGCCTATACTATGGCAGACTTATTGTAAGTTTCTATCCGTTTGGCTCATTTCATTAATTATCAATCTGCTTTGCCGGAAATTATTTCACTTAGATATTGACACTCCTTCAATATTTCCTTTTTCGATGTTTTATTTCCATTTTAGCATAACAGGTTTATTGTTTTTCCTGTTATTCATGATGATAATTCACATTGTATATCAAACAAAGTTTTATCAAAAATCAATAATGGCCCTTTGGCTCTCAGCTTTGATAATGATTGTAACAGCAAATTTGATTCAGGGGAGTTTTCATTTAACATTTGTCGAGCCGATAATAGCCGAGAAGGTTTCTTATTATTATGATGCCGTTAATATAGTCAACTGGCATAATTTTATTACATCCTTTAATGGAATTCAGGCGGGCTTGCATACACATTCCATGACTCATCCTCCGGGTGCAGTTCTTCTATATTTGATTTGTATGTTGAATAAATCCGCTATATCAATATCCCTGCTATTTACAATTATATCCAGTTTTTCCATAATATTAATCTATTACATTTTTAAAGAAATTGGCTTAGATAATAATAAATCCTACTTTTTTGCTCTTTTGTATTCGGTTATACCATCATTTAATATTTATGCACTTGCTTCCTTCGATGCTGTTGTTCTTGTATTTATGAACTTATTTCTACTCGGGTTAATAAAAATCATAAAAAAGGATAATCTAACTCCGATTGGTTTGATGTTGATGTCTGCCGGAATACTTATTACATCTGCCCTTACATTTGCAGTTGTGTTTATCTTTGGTGTTTTGATGTTCCTGTCTTTATATTACATTTCGAAGAAAAAAACAGTCATATTTATCGCATCACTGATTATAGTTTTTTTGGAATTAGTATTTTACTTTTTGCTATACAAGATTTTAAATTTTAATTATTTGCAATCATTTGTTTTAGCAACAAAACTTGAAAATCCTCACGGATTCCTGCTATCCGCGAATCCGGCACAATACATTTTGTCCAGAATTGAGGATATGCTTGAAATATTAATCTTTATCTCTTTACCGGTGCTTGTTGCAATAAGGGATAATAAAACATATAAAAATATAAAAAAAGATATTATGATAATATCTATAACAGCATTCACAGTTTTAATAATTGAATTTTTAACAGGTGCATACAGGACTGGGGAAACAGCCAGAGCATGTGTGTTTATAATAACATATATTATTTTATTAATATCGGATTTAGATTCAAATATATATGGACAGGTCATTGTATTAACTGCTCTTCAAACAGGACTAATGCAGTTGATTGGTAATTATTATTGGTGATGTGCATTAATTTATATAGGTTTTCTTGATTTTGTAATGAAGATTTGATTATAAACAGAATTATTTATTTCTGTTTTTTGATGAAAAATTTTTTAAATTGATATTTTTAAAATTATTTTCATTTTGAATTTATCTTAATTAGTGAAAGGATGATAAATTATGGTTAAAAGAGGAGCAAAAATTTCAGTGAGCGGGCATACTCAGCAACAAATAAAAATAAATAAAGGTAAATTCTATGAACTTGATAGTAAATATTTAAGATGGACTTGTCCCGAAAAGCTTTTTAAGTTCAAAACAACCGCAGAACTTGAACCGTTAGATAAAATTGTCGGTCAGCCCAGGGCAGTTGAAGCAATAAGGCTTGGAGCCGAACTATATTCAAAAGGATATAATATATTCGTTTCAGGTATATCTGGAACAGGGCGTTCTTATACCGTAAAAAAAATTCTCCAGGAAGTTGCCACACATAAGCCAATGTTGTTCGATTATTGTTATGTAAATAATTTTGATGACCCCGATTCCCCAACTTTGATAAAACTGCAATCCGGAAAAGGAAAAGAATTTTCAAAGTCTATGAATAATGCAATTGTGTTATTACGACAGAGGCTTCCAAAACTATTTGAAGAAGACAGGTACCAAAATTCACGCAGAAAAATAATGGAACATTTCCAGAAAAAGGAAAAGGATATACTTAATGATTTTGATAAAAAAATCCAGTCTCACAAATTTGTCAGGGGACAGGTTGAAAATGAACAGGGAATAAGCCAGGTAGAAATTTTTCCTGTCATTGAGGATAAGCCTGTACAGATTGATGAAATAGATACTCATGTTGATTCGGGGAAAATTACAAAAAAACAGGCTCAGGAATTTAGAAAATATTACGGGCAATTTCATTCTGAGCTTTATGACCTTTCAAGAACAGGTATGAAAATATTGATTGATATGAAATCTGCCCTTGTAGAAAACGATAAGGCTGCAGCTCAAATTGAAATTGAAACAATCTTTAATACGATAAAGGACCATTATGATAATGATAAGGTATCCGTTTTTATAGAGTCCGTAAAAAAGTTCATCCTTGAGAATATTAATATATTTGTTGCTCCTGATACTCAGCCTTTGGCTATGACCGAGGATTCTTCACAACAGCAGGAGGGCGATAAGTTTAAAATTTTCTCAGTGAATGTTATTCTCGATAATTCTACAACTGACAATGCACCGGTTATTATTGAAAGAAGCCCGACATATACTAATCTTTTTGGTACAATTGAAAGGTCTTATGACCCAAGCGGTTATTGGAGAACAGATTTTACAAAAATCAAAGCAGGCTCAATTCTAAAAGCTGACCAGGGGTATTTATTAATTAATGCAATGGATATTTTTACCGAACCGGGTGTCTGGGTTGCTCTAAGAAGAGTATTGATTGACGATAAACTGGAAATACAGCCGTATGAAGCAGTTTTCCAGCTATCACAGCTTCATATGAAACCCGAACCTATCGAGGTTAATATAAAAGTAATTTTGATAGGTGGACAGACATTGTATTCTTATCTTTATGATTATGAAAAAGGATTTAAAAAGATTTTCAAAGTTGCCGCTCAGTTCGATTATGAAACTGAGAAAAATGATGAAATGATAATGAATATCGCAAGATTTATTAGTAAAATTTGCCGCGAAGATAATTTGCCTCATTGCACTCCCGATGGTGTTGCGGCTATTGTAGAATGGGCAGTAGAACATGCCGGTTCGCAAAAAAGAGTAAGTCTGAAATTCTCGGATATTGCCGATATCTTAAGAGAAGCTGCTTTCTATGACAGGTTCGGCAAGAAAAAATATATTAATAGAGAAGATGTCGAAAAAGCAATTGAGTGGCGACGAAAGAGAAATGATTTGCTCGATGAAAAATTAAAATACTGGATTCTTGACGGTAGCACATTGATTGATACAGACGGCGAAAGGGTTGGGCAGATTAACGGATTGACCGTTATTGATACCGGGCAACTTTCGTTTGGTAAACCGGCAAGGATTACCGCTTCGATTAGCGTTGGCCACCAGGGAATAATTAATATCGAAAGGGAAGCAGACCTGAGCGGCTCAATTCATAACAAAGGTGTTTTAATCCTTTCCGGAATATTCAGAGACCGGTTCGCACAAAGGAAACCGCTTAATCTTTCAGCTTCTATTGCATTCGAACAAAATTACGGTGGAATTGACGGCGACAGTGCTACTGCGGCAGAATTCTATGCACTTCTTTCGGCAATTTGCAGAATTCCCATAAAACAGTCTATTGCAATTACCGGCTCCGTCAACCAGAAGGGTGATATACAGCCGATTGGAGGCATTAACGAAAAAATAAGCGGTTACTTCGAGATTTGTAAAGCAAGAGGATTGAAAGGTTATCAGGGAGTCATTATTCCTGTTCAGAATATATGTGATTTGATGCTTAGCGATGAGATTATCGAAGCCGTTAAAAACGGAAAATTTCATATTTTTCCTATTAAACATGTCGAGGATGGAGTGGAAATATTAATGGGGCTTCCTGCCGGTGAGATTAAACCTGATGGAACTTATCCCCAAAATACTATTTTCGGGAAAGTTGATGAAAGACTCGATGAATTGAGACAAGCAGCAAAAGAAACTGCCGAAGACATGGAAAAAAAGAAAAAGAAGAAAAAAGTTCGTAAGTAAATATAAGTTGGTTTTGTATTTTTTTTTCAACTTTTAAAATTTTATGTTGAAAAAACCTGAATTTATAATTCGGTTTTTAAAAAAAAGAAGTTGTTTTTTTATTATATGTCTGGGAAAAATTATGGGACGCAAAGCCGTTGAAATTCTTAATCTTGATACTGATGAATTATTAAAAATTCTGAATGCCGCTCTTTCTGAAGAATGGTTGGCTTATTATCAATACTGGATTGGTGCAAGGTTAATGGAAGGCCCGATGAGGGCTGAAATCGAACCCGAATTGATTCTTCATTCAACCCAGGAATTAAATCATGCAACTCTGATTGTCGGGCGTATTATCCAGCTCGGGGGCACACCTGTTTTATCGCCTGAGGAATGGTTCAGGCTTGCAAGGTGCGATTATGATGCTCCTCGTGACCCTTATATTGAAACCATACTCGAACAAAATCTGAAAGGTGAACGTTGTGCCATTCAAAGGTATAAGGAACTTGCCGATTTTACCAATGGGAAAGACCATACGACTTACCAGATTGTAACGACGATTTTGAATGAGGAGTTGGAGCATGAAGAGGATATCGAAAGCTGGATAGATGACATACACATGATGAAAGAAGATTTCAAAAAATTAAAGCTTACTTAAATTATTAGTTTATAATTTTTAATATAATGTCTGTCTGAGCATGTCGAAGACTATATATTGACTTGTAAAAATCAGATTGTTTCATTTTGAATATATTCGATATGACAAGAAAAATAAAAATCGGGCCCTCGCTTCTATCTGCAGACTTTGCTAATCTTGCATTAGAAGTTAAAAAGTGTGAAAAAGGGGGAGCAGACCTTTTGCATTGTGACATAATGGACGGTCACTTTGTACCGAATATAACAATTGGTCCACTTATTGTCGAAGCTATACGGCCTCTTACAAAACTGCCTTTGAACTGCCATTTAATGATAGAAAAGCCTGAAAAATATATTGAAGATTTCGTTAAAGCCGGAGCCGATATGATTTCTGTTCATGTCGAATGTCAGAATCATTTACACAGAACATTGAATTTAATTAGAAGTTTCAATATAAAAGCAGGGATAGCCGTCAATCCTTTGACACCTCTTGATTATGCTTTCGAAGCGGCTGAATACTGCGATTTCATTTTGCTTATGTCTGTCAATCCGGGTTTCGGCGGGCAGAAATTTATAAATTCCTCTTTAAAAAAATGCGAAACACTTGCAAACTTTCTCGCTCAAAATAAGTTAAAGCATATTGATATTGAGATGGACGGCGGCATTAAGATAAAGAATGTATCTAAAATTGTTTCTGCCGGTGCTAATATGCTTGTCAGCGGTTCAGGCATATTCGAAGGAGATGTCATTCAAAATATTAAAGAACTCAGGAAACAAGCCGAATCTGAAAATGGGAGACTCTAAATAAAAATTTTTATTATTCCTTTTTATTTCGCCGCTTGTTCGGGTCAAGCTCCATTTTGCGAAGCCTGATGTTTTCAGGTGTGATTTCGATCAATTCGTCTTCGGCTATGAATTCAATATACTGGTCGAGAGATAGTCTTCTGCATGGTTTCAGAACTACAGTAGCATCTGAATTTGAAGCTCTCATATTGGTAAGTTTTTTTTCTTTTGTAATATTCACATTCAAATCCTGGGTCTTGTTTCTTTCGCCGACAATCATACCGGAATAAACTTCCGTACCGGGTTCAATGAAAAGCTCGCCGCGGTCTTCCATGCCGTAAGCCGCATGGGCTGTTGCCCTTCCGTGCCTGTCGGCTACAAGGGCACCCGAAGACCTCTGTGGAATGGCTCCGAACCATGGTTCATATCCATCAAACATAGTATTCATAACCCCTGCACCTTTTGTATCGGTCAGGAACTGGCTCCTGAAACCAATTAGACCCCGTGACGGAATCCTGAATTCCATATTTACCCTTCCACTTCCGCTGTTTATGATATTTGTCAAAATACCTTTTCTGTTAGCAAGCTTTGTAGTCATGGTTCCGATATGCTCTTCAGGTATATCAATGAATAATGTCTCTACAGGTTCGCAGGTCTTACCATCAATTTCCTTAGTTATAACCTGTGGCTTCGATACCATAAATTCATAACCCTCACGCCTCATCGTTTCTATGAGGACAGCCATCTGTAATTCACCGCGACCGCAAACCTCGAAAACATCGGTTCTCTCCAGATATTTCAGTTCGATCGCAACATTTCTCAATGTTTCTCTTTCGAGCCTTTCTTTCAGGTGCCTCGATGTAAGGAACTTTCCGTCGCTTCCTGCAAAAGGGCTGTCGTTAACGTAAAAGAGCATTGACAGTGTCGGCTCGTCAACTCTTATTCTTGGAAGAGGCTTTGGATTTTCGGAAGATGTTATAGTATCGCCAATCTGGACATTTTCTACTCCGGCAATTGCAATGATATCTCCTGCTTCAACCTGGGAAACCTGCTTTTTCTTGAGTCCCTGGAAATTAAATAATGCAGAAAATTTCAATCCGTTTACTGTTTTATCTTCTTTAATAAGCGAGTATGACTTATTCATTTCAAGAATTCCGTTTGAAAGTCTTCCAATTGCGATTTGCCCGACATATGAAAAGGTATTTTGACAAATATCATAAACAGCGGAAGTGGAAGGGTAAATATGGAATTCAGGATTCCGTCACGGGGTCT
>DAHXMP010000259.1 GCA_027371665.1 Bacteroidota bacterium
CAAAAAAATCAAATTTCAAAAAATTTTTTTTGATGAATTATACAAATAATAGATTTTATTATTAAAATTATTTTTTTATTATTTCACATTTTTTGAAAGGGAAATCTTAATCTTCCAAGTTTATAACTATTTTTGCCTGATAGTGTCATGCTGCACTTATCATTACTGAAGGATAAATTATAAGGTTCATTATCTATAATTAGTTTTCCGTTTTGAAGTGCATACTTAGACTTTGTTGCCGAACTGTCTATAACTAAAGTCAAATCACCCGACTGTGAGAAATTATATTCCAATATTTTACCATTCTTTAAACATTCCCAATCACCAACAATAAAGTCTTTGTCGCCTGCAATTCTGTATTTTGCTTCTTTAACCTGTTCGTATCCTGAAACAGTTAATTCGCTATCATTTATGTTATTTATTATAAATTTATCATTATAATCTCCAAGTTGAACTTCTACCGATTTGGATTTATTCAAATTATATGATAATACATCAGAACAATTAAGGATGATAAATTTTCCATTTGATGAAAACTTTATGATTATTTCATTATGTTCCTTATTAACCCACCATTTATCCTGAATTTTTTTATTATTTGTGGAACAAGAACAAAAACATATTACCATCACAACTAAAATTAAATGTTCAGCCAGAGATTTCATAAATTATCCTTAAAAATAAATTTTGATAAAACATTACACAGTTAAATTAGGCAATTAAAATGAATTTTCAATAAACTCATAATTGTATAACATGGTTAAAACTTCCAATCCAAACAGACTTAAAAAAAAATTATTTGTAACAACAATAAAAAAAATTCGTATAAATATTAACCGCAGATTGCTTGGAGAAAAAAGAATTTTTAACAATAATGGAGATATAAAATGAGAACAACTAATCTAATGAGAGCATTTATCGTTTTACTTGCCCTTGCAGTTTTCGGAACTGCAGCTATAGCTCAGGAGAGCAATAATTTGAAGGAAGTTAAAATTAAGACTTCCGTTACCAAACAGGACAGCAAAGATAAAATCGAAACGGTTGTTGACTTATTAAAGGGTGTCCACGAAACCAATCTTAATCTTGAGGACAAAATAGTGAAGGTGAAATTTAATCCCAAGGAAATATCTTCTGCCATGATTGTTTACACAATTAACACTCTTGGTTATAATGCTGAAGTGTTGGAAGAAAGGGATTGCACCGATACCAGTTCGACAAAATGAAAAGTTTGATATTTACCGGCTGTCCTAAACAATTTCAAAGCTCTCCATTTATTTAGGGAGCTTTGTTTATTTTTATGTTGATGAAATGTTACCGGGACAGCCTCATTATTGATTAAACCAAATATTGATATTTTACGTCTAAGGAAAATTACGTAATTGATTTTATAAGAATTTAATATTGGAATTGTAAATGAAGTACACCCTGATTGCTATTATATTTTTTCTTTCTTTATTAAAAATTGACTTATACTCGCAAAATAAAAATTCTGAAAACCTGAATATTAAAGGAAAAATTTCCGGTAAAATTATTGACAGCAGTTCTTCTGCACCGCTCCTAAGTGCCTCTGTCAGTTTATATAAGTATTCCGATTCCACTTTATATGGAGGGAAAATTGCTGACCGAAAGGGGGAATTCGAATTTAAAGATATCCCTCTCGGTAAATATGTTCTCAAAATCAGCTATGTTGGATACAAAACAAAATATGAAAAAAATCTACTTTTAACGGAAAAAAGAAACTCGATCGAGCTTGGTAGTATTTCATTAACAACAATAACATCATCAACCGATAAGGTTACAGTAACTGCTGAACGACAAGAAATGGAATTTGGTTTCGGGAAAAAAGTTTTTAATGTCAACAAAGACATAGTTGCATCCGGGGGAAATGCAATAGATGTTTTAAAGAACATACCGTCAATCGAAGTGGACGTTGACGGAAATATCAGCCTGAGGGGAAGCAGTAACCTGAGAATTTTAATAAACGGAAAACCATCAACACTTTTTTCGGAAGATAATACGGCTCTCGAACAAATTCCGGCAAGCATGATAGATAATATCGAAGTGATTACAAATCCATCGGCAAAATACGATGCCGAAGGTTCGGCGGGTATTTTGAATATCAACCTGAAAACGGAGAAAGGCTCAGGTTTAAATGGTATGGCAAGCATTAACGGGGGCAATTATGACAGGTATAATGCCTCGATTAATCTCAATTATAAGTTAGACGGCTTGAGTATTTTTGGCAGCTATGATTTTTCGAGTGCTTTGTGGGGAATGAATGGAACATCATTCCGTAACACAACGTATTCTGATACAGTATCCCAAATGAACCAGGATTTAACCAGAAGGAACAAATTCTTTTCTCATAACATTAAAGCAGGGTTTGAATACAATTTTGACCAAAATAACCAGCTAACATTCAATACTTCGTACAGATACAGGGGAAGTGATGAATATGGTAATACGAGCAGTATAACATCGGACAGCATGAACAATATTAGCGGAAACAGCCTATCGTTAAGCGGTGGAAATTCAAATATGCCTAATTTAACTGTG
>DAHXMP010000267.1 GCA_027371665.1 Bacteroidota bacterium
GTGGGAAATAAGGTATATTCAAATCGCCATATTTCACATTATTAATTTTTTCATTTACAGGATAACCGAATTTACGTGATAATGTTATATTTTCTCTATACATAGAACTATCAGGAGAAGGAATTCCATAAGGATAGGAAAAATAAGCATAATTATCCACTGCCCAAATTAAACCGTAATCACAATTTATAGAATCCGGAGAACAAACAACAGAATCTAAGGACTTTGATACAACATTATAATAATAAAAGACATTATTATCAGTTCTGAATCGTAATGTAACATTATCATTCCCCCATTGAAGAGTAGTACCCCACCAAGAAGAAACATTTGAAAATTTTAATTTTGTATTAGTTTTATTGCTAATATTGTATATCCAAATACCAAAAATACTATCAGCATCATTAAAACCACCTGACTGATAAGAAAGCCATTTGCCATCTTTCGAAACAAATAAATTATTTACATATGTTTTTAAACGGTAAGGCTCCCACGGAGAAATATCATATTCGGGAATCCATCCATATTCTAATTCTTCAGATTTTACATAAGTTGTATCTATCTGGGAATAGGAATTTAAAATATTTAAAAATAATATTAAAAATAAAATAAATTTTTTCATTTTTGCCTCTAATTTGTTTGTAAATATTTACAAATACCTACTGAATTATTTGATTTTAATACTAAAAGATAAATCCCATAAGACAAATTATCTGCTTTAATTGAAATTCTTTGTTCATTAGAATTATTCCACGTATCTCTTTTTGTAAAAATAATCTTATTCCCTAATATATCATAAACTGATAGTTCAATAGGGCCAGGCTCATCCATTTTATAATGAATAACTATATAATTACTCCCAAATAATTTATTTTGTTCACACCCTATTGTAATTTTATTAGGCTTAAATATTTTGTTTTCAGAAACAGAATTGGGGTATTTCTTACCCCAAACCGTATAACGATATACTACATCATCTGGTTCACAGGGGAACCACCCTTTGTAGCCCTGGTCAGGGTTCCCGGCTTCATCTTTATTCCAGACTTCATAACAATAAGTCTCAAGAGTGACAACATCATTCCTATACGATATATCTCTCAGATTATTGAAATTGAATTTTTCGTCACCGGGCATACCATCGCCAACGACTCTGCAGTAACCTCTTACAGCTATATATTGATCTGGCTTAGGTTTATATTTCTCATCAAGTTCTATTGGTTGTACTCTGCTCCATCCTTTAGTTCCCTTACCACCTAATCCCCAGCTTCTTGCTATTTCCCAATCTGTTAATGTATTTTCTTTATGAATCTTATATCTTTTAGCACGATAATCATATTTTCCTATTTGTGTTGGGGGTAATAAAGGTTCTTCATCACTTTGTGAACAAGGTCCTAAAACAAGAAAATTATTTATATCAGTTTCTTCAACAATATTTCCTCCGGTTTCAGTAAAATGCCTTAGTTCATAAGGAATTTCCATAAATTCAAGTGCTTTATCGGCTTTCAACATTCCATATCCAGTTTCTGCATCATATCCATTTGTATCTTTTAACCATGCATCATAATAATATTCATAATTCAAATCTAAAGCACTAATACATAATAACCCATGAACATCTTCTGGATATAATTGTTCAATATTTTCATTCTCATGTCTTAAATATTTCGAAAGAATAAGTGAACCAACCGCCGCTACTTGAGGTGTCGCTCCGCTTGTATGGCCCCATGGAGAATGATAAGTACCATCATTTGAAATCACTTCATTAAAATACTCTGGATGTTGTAAATATGATTCTGCATCTACTCCACTAGCCATAATATCCAATCCATAACCAAAATTTGATACCGATTTGGAACGAGAAGGCACAAAAGTATGATTGTATGATTCATAAAAATCATAAGCTCCAACAGCCATAATTTTATTATATTCATAATCAGCAGGATAGCATGTAAGATTCTTGTCATCATTACCTTTTGCTGCAAAACAAGCTACACCAAGATTATATGCAAAATCGAGTGCTTGCCTGCATTCCTCGCAATATATAGCCTCGCCAATGCTCGCGGTTATTATATGAACACCATATCCCTGATTTCCTGAAGTAGATGCTGCAGCAGTACACCATGCATCAACTAAATTTTTCTGATTAATTTCCGATTGTGCACTTTGATAGCATTTTAGTCCATATAAACTAACACCCCCAACGACTGCTGGTGGTTGTAAGTTTTCATCATACCAACCTCCTGCTATACTTGCTACACCTAAAGAATTATTTGTAATAGCACCTATAAAACTCGATACCGGTGTCCCATGCCACCCGCCTTTGACACCTGGTTCTCCTTCATCAGATTCATTTGTCATAGTAAAAGGTGGCGGTTGGGTTTGGTCATTAGGTTTATAACCAAAGTATTTTCCAGCAACAAATCTTTTATCTGGGCCAATACCTCCTCCAAATTCCGGAAGTAAATAATTAAAGCCATTATCAATAATGCCGACTTTAATATCTCTGTTGCCTCTTTCATAATCCCATGCCACAGGCATATTACAGCCAAATTCTTCTTGCAAATTTTTTTGATCAGATAAGAAGTAAGTATCGTTTGGTGGTTCACCATCCATTGTGAAATAATAATTTAATTCTGCAAAAATTATTGCTTTGCCACAAAATCTTAGGAGTAATGGAATTAATAATCCAGCTACTGAATCTCTATTGAATTTTACAATGTAACTATTCCAAAACGGCGGAGTTTTAATAGTATCACCATTCCTGGTAAATGATAATGTATCAACACATGGACTAAAAGTTGTAAATTGACACATTGTTACAGCACCACTATCAAGTAGAAATTGTAATAGTTCTCTATTAAGAATTATATTTGAATCAACAGGGAAACATCCGGTACCATCCGGGATCATAGAAAGTGTTTTTGGGAGTTGTTCTTTTGTTATTGGCGGATTATGATAATAATTCCAATAATCACAGATTAATTGTTTGTTTATAATTTCTTGTTTAAACCATATTGTTAATGTATTAGGTGAACAGTTACTTACTATAGGTTTGCCGCTAAGCCAGCCGCTTGGTATGTCGTGGCTGCTCAGGACATCGTGGCAGGTATGCTGGTATCCATCGCAGGGATTGATTTGGTCATTTCCTTCGGTGCTGTCATGGTTAATGAGATATGCTCCATGTTCGGATGAGAGATAGAGCCTGTATAATGTCTGGTAGCAATGAGTTGTGTCACAGCTTTTTAAAGCGAAGCCGTCAGTGCTGTCCACATACCAGCATTTTGACGTCCTCAATGTTACAGAAATATTTCTTAACCAAAAGCCTGTCGTGTCAATTGGCAGATATCTGAGAACCTCGTGTATTGCCCCTTTCATTATGTCCTCGACACTGCAATTGCACCTATAGCCTTCCTGCGGCTGAACTTTTGTGATTTCAACCTCACGTATGGAGGTCCCCTGTATATTACATATTCTCCATCTCAACGTTATGTTTATAGGGCAGCATAAAACCGAATCAACCATTACGAAACCGTTATGCTCCTCATAAGTCCAGGATTCACTCGTGCAGATACCATTGCAATCAACGGGACCAACTGTTAATGTAATTGCAGGAGATTTACCCCCCCCCCCCGTAAATTTTGTGCAACCCCCGTGCCGAAACACAGGAACAGAAGCGACAATAAAGCCGCGAAGCGAAAAAATGATTTGTTTAACATCTCGGAACCTCTTAATTTTCTTAATAAATTTTATTTATTTCAAAAAAATATTCTTCGTTCTTCAATGCCCTGCTTACAGTCAAACTCCTTTGCCTCTCGTCGAAATGCCTTTGCTATACTATCTTTTGACTGTTATCTTTTTGAGTGTCAGTCTGAGCTGAGTCGAAGACTGAACATCGTTGAAATCACGCAATATCACATTTCGACTTCGCTCAATGTGACATATCCTAAAACTAAACTATGAAAGTATTCTGACATAACAAAATAAATTTGTGTCATGTTTATATATGTAATAACAACTGAAAAAGGAAAAAGTTACAGTGATTTTTTAAATATTTTTTTCTATTTTTGCTAAGCTTTTAATTATAAATATAATTACAATAAAAATATTCAACAACTTTAAATAAAAATTCTATAAAAATTGAACTTAGAAATAATATTTCTGGGCGGAGCAGGCGAACTTGGTGCCAATTCCGTTTATATCTATCTCGATGGAACAGGCATAATCATTGATGCGGGGCTCCATCCCCGTAAGCGGGACAGGAATGCCTTTCCTGCTTACGAATGCATTATTGACAAACCGGTTGATATGCTTATCCTGACACATGCCCATACAGACCATATCGGAGGAATTCCTTTCCTGCTGAAATTTTTCCCTCATGTAAAAACGCTGATGACAAAAGCCACACGAGACTTAATTGAAATAATGCTTAAGGACACGGCAAAACTCCTGAAAAGTGAGGTCGCAGATGAATATTCAGCAGAAACTTTATCCCTTTATAAACCGGAAACACTCGAACGAATCTGGATGCTCGCCGACGGTGTAAATTATGGTGATGAGACTTTTCTTAGGGGATATGGCGGAAGAAGCGATGTCAAAATTGTATTTTTTCCATCGGGGCATATCCTCGGTTCGGCTTCTGTCTTGCTGGAATGTTCAGGGACTTCGATACTTCACACAGGAGATGTTCAATTCAACGACCAGGCTATTATTTCTAAGGCGGAAATACCCCGAAGGCACTATGACACTTTGATAACCGAAAGCACAAATGCAGCAAACGAACAATTGCCTTATTATGAGGATGAGAAAAAAAGGCTGGCAAAATTTATCAACGACATTGTCAATAAAAACGGCTCAATTTTAATTCCTGCATTTGCTCTCGGGAAAACACAGGAAGTTCTGAAAATCATTTATTCGTTAATGCGAAAAAATTCATTTCCGACATTGCAGATTTACTCAGGCGGACTCGGGAAAATTATATCAAAGGTATATGACAGGTACTGTTATGCAGTGCCTTTCATCCAGCCTGGCTTTGAAGTCTCAGACATTCCGCAGGAAGAAATCATAAGAGAGGAGATACTGAAAGGAAAATATTTCAAGGAGCCTTCCATCGTAATTGCATCGAGCGGGATGATGAACAAAGGCACTTCTTCCTACATACTTGCGAACGAATGGCTGCACCGAAGAAATTTTGGAATAGCATTCGTAGGATACCAGGACAAATCATCACCGGGTTATCAGCTCTTAAATTCAAAGGAGGGAGAAGAATTTACTTTCGCAGATGTTCAAAGGATGAGAGCTTGCGATGTAGATTCATTCAGGTTTACATCTCATGCACGAATCGAGGATTTAATAGGTTTTGCCGTTGATTCAAAGCCAAAACAGGTATTTATCAATCATGGCGAGCCCGAAGCTATTGAAAATCTAGCTTTGCAATTATCCGGAATAATTGAAGGAGCAAACATTTATTTACCGGAAACCGGGAAAACGTATCAGCTTTTGTAAATTTTAATTAAAACACCTATTTTAACAAAATAATATTTTAATAAATCAAGGATAATGCTATGAAAATAATTTCATGGAATATAAACGGATACAGAGCGATAACGGGACAAAATCCCAGCAAAAGATACGATAAAATTGTAAAAGAGAATAAGCTTTTTGCTTATATAAAAAAGGAGAACCCGGATATAATCTGCATGCAGGAAACCAAGGCAAGCCCCGACCAGATTAACGAAGAACTTATTTGTCCTCCGGGCTATCAATATTTTTATAACTCGTCACAGGAAAAAAAGGGCTACAGCGGCGTTGCAGTCTTCACAAAAACCGAACCCGAAAAAGTAAACTATAAAATCGGCATCGAAAAATTCGATTTGGAAGGTAGAATCATAGAGCTTCATTTTAAAGATTTCATTCTGTTCGATGTTTATTTCCCCAAAGGATATGAGGACTCGGAAAGGCTCGATTATAAGCTGGAATTTTACGATGTATTTTTCAAACATGTCGAACCGATGAAAAAAAAGGGAAAGAAAATTATCGTTGCGGGAGATTACAACACTGCACATAAGGAAATAGATCTTGCCCGCCCTGCCGAAAACGTGAAAACATCTGGCTTCATGCCTATTGAAAGAGTTAAGCTTGATGGACTCATTGAACAAGGATACGTTGACACTTTCCGGCTATTTACGAAAGACGGTGGGCATTATACATGGTGGAGCCAGAGGGGAAGAGCAAGAGAGAACAACATCGGATGGCGCATTGATTATTTTTTTGTTACTGAAAACCTAAAATCCGCCCTGAATAAATCATATATTCAGCCGGAGGTAATAGGTTCTGACCATTGCCCATTGGGGCTTGAGATAAAATTTTAATAAAATTTGATTAAGTTATTTCTGATATTATAATTTTGTTACATCATTAATTTATTAAATGGGAAAATCCAGGCTTATCTCCATTGATAATTTTATAACTACTGCGGTTATATTGTTTATTCTTGTGTACTTTTCGGCGTATTTCAATAGTGATTTTCTCAATACAATAAACAACCAGATTCAGGATTTTAAATTTAATGATATTGTTTTTTCAAGGCTTCGTAATCATGAAACAGTGGAAAAGGATACAAATATCGTAATTGTCAATATCGGCAACCTGCAAAGAGAAGGAATAACAAAGGAGATTGATTTTATTAACAGGTATAACCCGGCAGTAATTGGTGTAGATATAACTTTCCCCCGGGAAAAAAGTCCTGAAATAGATATAGCTCTTGCTAAGTCTTTTTTAAAAGTTAAAAATCTTGTCCTTGCCAGTAAATTATCCTCAGCGGGCAATGATGATGAATACAATAATGTGGAAAAATCAATCCCATTATACACTCAATATGCAAAATCCGGTTATGTGAATTTCGTTGATGCGGAATTCAGAACCGCCAGGGAATTCACGCCAAGAGTGTACATTGACCAGAACGAAGAACTGGCATTTGCTGTCAGGGTAGCACAACTTTTCAATCCCGATGCAGCGAGGAAATTTCTTGCTAGAAATAATAAAAGGGAGATGATTTATTATGAAAGGAATCTGAATAAATACACAGTTTTGGATTGGGATGATATATTGAAGATTAATAATGGAAATAAAACGGGAGAAACAATTGACACGAATAATAATATCCTTGATAATAAGTATAAACATTTAATTAGTGGTAGAATTGTTTTATTAGGATTCGTCGGGCCTGAATTAGGTTCATTGAGCGAGGAAGATAATTTTTATACTCCAATGAATCCTCAATACATTGGTAAAGCGTACCCTGATATGTACGGAGTTGTTGTACATGCGAATATTATATCAATGATATTGAATAAAAAATATATAAATGTCCTGCCTGACATTTGGGTAACAATTTTGATAATAATATTAAGCTACCTGACAATGGCAGGATTTACATACATGAGAAGCAGATTTGAAGAGGCTTATGAAGGATTGAGCCTCATATTTGTTTTTGCAGAGGCTTTTTTATTTCTGGGGGCATCATTGTCCTTGTTGTATTATTTTAATTATTACCTTGATTTGAAAACAATGTTTTTTGTCCTGGCTGTATCTGAAATGGTCTCGGAAACATATTTCGGCTCATTGAAACCGCTGACGGTTAATGGTTTTAAAAAGCTGGCCGCCGGTTTTGCAGGCAAGAAGAATTGAATTTTAAATTATAAATTTTAAATATTGAATTGTGGTTCAGAATTAAAAATAAGAGCAATTTTTAATAAATTACATGAATTAGAAAATAAAAAATGATAAAATTTATAAAAAAATTATTTAATGCAGACTGCTTAGCAAGTACGATTCTTGTTTTTGTGGCAATGGTACTGCTGCCTTTGATTTTGAGCTTTCATTTTTTTATTCCCCTGAAAAATGCCTTTTATGATTTTGCTATAACCGATATTAATTACGCAAAATTGCGTTCACCGGAGAAGGAATTGGCAGACACTAATATAGTTTTGGTTGACATCAGTGGTATGTCAAACGATGAACTTGCCAATATGATAAACATACTGAATGAAAACAAACCTCGAGTGATTGGTATTGATAAGTTATTAAAGCTTGAAAGTGATTCAACTGCAAATGCAAAACTTGCATCCGTTCTGGAGAGAGTGAATAGATTAGTTTTAAGCGACAGACTGGTTTGTGATAAGAATAAAGCAATTTTTGATTCTATTATATACAGCCCTAAACTCTATTCACAGTTTGGAGTATCAGGTTTTACGAACCAGATTACAATAAAGGACAAAAGCCATGAGACGGTTAGAACTTTCAAAACTTATACAAAAGTTGGCGATTCGATAGTTTATCCTTTTCCTGTCGAAGTGGTGAATATGTATGACCCTCAAAAAGTGCAGTTTCTATATAACAGGAATAACAAGGAAGAAATAATAAATTTCAGGGGTTATTTTAATAAATACTTTTTCATAGCAGGAAGCCAGGTATTGGATAAAGAGTTTAATCCTAATCTTTTTACGGGAAAGATTCTATTGCTAAGCTATTTTGACCCGTTCAAAACATCCTCATTATTCGCATATAAATATTATTCACCGCTGGAAAAAGAATATACCGGGAAATCATTCCCCGATATATCAGGGATTGAGATACATGCAAATGTCATATCAATGATACTGAATGAAAATTATTTCAATATAATACCGTCATGGTTAGCTGTGGTGATGGCATTTGTTTTCTGTTATTTTACAATATTTTTATATATCTATATCGATGAGAAAATATCAACCTGGTATGAATTGCTGAGTTTGTTTATTTTTAACATTGAATCAACGATATTTATAATAGCAAATTATGAATCATACCATCACATGATGCTGGATTTAAATTTGGATTACTCGCTCTTTGCAATTATTCTTGCTTCGCCCCTGTACGAAGCTTATACAAAATCAATTAAACCCTTAATTATCAGGTTATCAAAAAAGAAAATGCACAGGTGAAATTATGAAAAAGAAGTTAGTTACAAAAACGGTTCTTCAGTTCACAAATAAAGCAATTATCATAAAAGTTGTTTTATTATTAATAATTATATTATCCTCATTATCTTCGATTTATGCAGCAGGCAATGAGTTCAGAGTTCTTGCCTCAAAAGGAGATATATTTGTGCAGAAGGGGGGCAAAGGTAAATGGGAGAAGATTTATACCGGGAGCACAATATCAGCAAAAGACAACATAAAGCTGACAAAAGGTGCTTATCTAGGCCTTGTCCATTCCCAGGGCAGAACATTAGAATTAAAAAAAGTTGGTGTCTATTCAGCTTTTAAGTTATCGAAGGATGTTCTTACAATGAACAGTTCCGTCTCGAAAAAGCTGGTAAACCTGATTGCAAGCGAAGTCAGCGAGTCAATGAGCATACTTGATAAAAATAATGCAGAAAATAATATGACTCAATCAGGTGCAGTTGAGAGGAGCTTTGAGAACAATATCATCCCGAAAAAAGATAGTAACGGGGCAACTGTCCTCAATAATAAATTGAACCTGGAATCCCCTATAAAAACAGCATTAATGAATCCCGAAGCAACTTTTTCATGGTTCAAATTACCGGGTGATATAAATTATGAATTCTTGCTTTGTGACAGGTTCGACAAGCCCGAATTTTCCAAAACTATAAAGGAT
>DAHXMP010000277.1 GCA_027371665.1 Bacteroidota bacterium
ACAAAAACTTCATAGACTTTAAATAATCAAAAACTGATAAGAGACTTAGGAAGAAGGCTCCTGATTTTTTCTTTCTCTTCATCCGAAATATATGGCAGCTACAGGTGAGAGGGCAGATTTTTTACCATAGGCAGCAGATATGAGAGCAAGTATTTCTGGAGATTTTGTTTTGTCATTTGCTTTAAGTAAATAATCCAGGGATTTATCGAAATAGTTAAATGCGGTTTCCTTATTTATCCGATAATATATTTTTCCTAAAACATAACACAGAACACCGGAGTAATAGAGCGGATGCCAGTCTCCATCGGATATTTTCGTTATATCAATTGTTTTTTTAAGTATGGATTTTAGTTTAATTATATCGAAAGAATAATAACCCGTATCAATTTCTTGTTTCAGTCCGTCAAGCTCTGTATAATAGTTTTCATTCTTACCATAAGAAAAGGACTGCTCTATGAGCATTGCGGCTATGATTAGAATTATTGAAAATTTTGTTAACATAAATTTTTAAAAATCAAAGAAGCAAAAATACGAAAGAAATA
Organism: Bacteroidota bacterium; assembly: GCA_027371665.1. Taxonomy (GTDB): domain Bacteria; phylum Bacteroidota; class Ignavibacteria; order Kapaibacteriales; family UBA2268; genus DAHXMP01. The sequence goes on from DAHXMP010000277.1 coordinate 543, forward strand.
TTTGGAATTTTTAATCTGTTCGATAAAGCAAAATTATATTTAGCTGTTAATTTTTCCGTAAATTGATACGTAAATTATTTGACTATGGAGACAAGAAATGTCAAGAATAAATCTTGGGATAATTTTTATCGTTATTTTAACTTTTCTTCCCGGCTGCGGAAAAGGTACGAAGGAAGGTGAACCGGTAAATTATTTTGGGGGTATGGGCAGGACAAATTCTTACGAAGGATACGGCTCATTCTATCACAAAATTTTTATCGTCGAAGATTGTAAATATAAAGATTCAAGCGGAGCGATTACTGCTCCTCTCGTGTTGCCAAATTCGGATTATGTAATAGTAAATACCAGGAGTAATGTTTTATATATAAGCAAGCAGATTGTAAAATGGGCTGTAAAACTCGATTCCGGGGCAATCCCGGCAGGATGTATGGCTGCGGACGGGGATTTGAATATTTATATTATCGCTACAAACGGTATGCTATACTCAATTTCCAAAGACGGGCAAATGAGGTGGAATAAATTGGTAGAAAAAACCGATAAAAAGCTGATAGTATTTTCAGACCTTCTTGCACAAAAGGATGGAATTGTTATTTCTGTCAGCAACGGTGAAATTTATAAATTTGATTTTAACGGGAATATCAAATGGAAATTTATTACGGGTTTGTCAACCACAAAAACTTTTGCTTCCGATGATAAAGGCAACTTGGTTATACCTTTGACTCATGATTTGTTCGGGGTAACGGATACACTTCTGTATTTGACTCCTGAGGGAAAAGTGCGTTGGTACAAAGGTTTCCCGAAAACGAGGTTTTACATGACGCCGGTTGTTTGCAGGCATAAAATTGTAATCGCAGGAATAAGTGAGATTAAAGGGAACATGCTCGCGGAATTTTATGTACTCGATGAAAAAGGGAAGAAGTTATGGAAGAAAGAATTGAATGTTTCACCGAGATTCATTTCCGTTGACGAACAAGGAAGAATTTATGCCGCAGGATATAATTCAGGTGTGGGAGAGGCATTAAGCGAAATATTATGTTTTTCTGCAAGCGGGAAACTTGAATGGAAACAATATTTTCAAGCCACGGTTTTATCGAATTTAATGCTCAGTAGAAAATTTATAGCATTTGTTGCTAACGACGATAAAGGTTCAGGTGTATGCTTCCTGGATAAAGACGGTAAGTTCGAGGATGTTGTTTCTTTACAGCGGGCACCTTCGATTTATTCACAGCCTTCAGTAACCTCTGACCCCTCGGTTATATTTGCAGGTGCGGATAAACTATGCATTGTCAGGATTGACGAGCTTCCGTTCGATAAGTTAATTCCATGGTGACTTGAAAGAATAAGATATGAAGTATGAAACAGGCGATAATGCAAGAATTATAACATTTAAAGGAATTACTCCAAAATTGATTCTCCCAAGCTCTTCCTCCGTCAGTTCCCTTATAATTTTTGCAGGTACACCTGCGGCAAGAGTCCCTTTCGGAACCGTGAATCCTTCCCTAATAACCGCACCGGCTGCAAC
>DAHXMP010000280.1 GCA_027371665.1 Bacteroidota bacterium
AAAAATTTATAATTTAAAATATTCGGAAAAATTATTTTCCAGAATTTAAAGTTAAATCATTTTGAAAATAAAAATTCAAAATTGAAAATTAAGGACAATAAATATCATTATTGACTGAAACATCAGGCACATATCCTATGCCATCAAACTGCAGATGGCCGCAACATTAATTATGTCATCTGTACTACAGCCTCGCGATAAATCGCAAAACGGCTTTTTCAATCCCTGTACAATTGGCCCAACCGCCTCGGCACCTGCCAGTCTTTCTGTTAATTTATAACCGATATTACCTGCATCGAGGTCGGGAAAGATGAGCACATTTGCTTTTCCGGCAACGGTGGAGCATTTGCATTTTCTTTCTCCCACTGAAGCAACCAATGCGGCATCAACCTGCATTTCACCGTCAGCCAATAAGTCGGGTGCTTTCTCTTTCAGAATTTTTGTTGCATTTTGCACCTTTTCTACATGAGGATGCGATGCACTTCCTTTAGTTGAAAATGAAAGCATAGCAACTCTCGGCTGTTCTCCGGTCACAGCCTGAAAGTTTTTTGCCGACGTTATTGCTATATCTGCAAGCTGGCTTTCATTCGGGTCCGGATTGACTGCACAATCTGCGAAACAAAGCAATTTATCGGGGAATACCATAATGAAATAACTGCTCACGACTGAAATTCCATCGGCAACTCCTATGGTATTTATTGCAGCCCTTATTATATCTCCAGTTACTGAAATATTGCCTCCAACTACAACATTCACTTTGCTTGTATCCAGAAGCATTCCTGAAAAATAAAGGGGATTGATAATTACATCGCTTGCCTGCTCCAACGTCAGCCCCTTATCTTTTCTTTTCTCATAAAGCAATTCGGCAAATTCTAATTTAAATTCGGATGTTCCAGTATCAACAATATCTATTCTGGAAATATCAATTGAATTATCTACTCCAATTTTTCTGATTTTTTCTTCATCACCGACAAGGACCGGTTGTGCCATTTTATTGTTTTTCAAAAATGCAGATGCATTCAATACCCTTATATCTTCTGCATCAGGAAAAGCAACTTTTAGATTCAATGCGGTTGCTTTCCTGCGAATACCATCAATAAATAAATTTTCCATATTATAACCATTTAAATAATTTTTGTTTCATAAAATTTTATTATTCTACCATATTCTCGGGACATTCAAAACAACTCTTAGAGTATCGCGGGCAAGTATGAGTTCCTCATTCGTCGGAATAACGTAAACCTTCACCCTGCTTTCCTGTGTGCTGATAAGCATTTCTTTTCCACCATAAGCCTGCTCGTTTAATTGGTCTTCGAGTTCGATACCCAGCCAGTCTAAGCCAGTACAGATTCTTTTCCTGATTTCGATTGCATTTTCACCGATACCGCCAGCAAAGCAAATTGCATCCGCTCCATTCATTCCTGCAAGATATGCACCTATATATTTTTTAACTTTATTGCAAAACATTTCAACGGCAAGTATAGCTCTTCTGTCCTGGTGTTCCTGAATTTCATCGAGCAAATCGCGCATATCGTTTGTCAAACCGGAAATGCCGAGAACCCCGGAACGTTTATTAAGTACATTGAATACTTCGTCAATAGTTGTGCCTTCCTGGTGCATCAGGTATTCAATAACGGTCGGGTCAATATCCCCGCAACGTGTTCCCATCATTAATCCTTCGAGAGGTGTCATTCCCATCGAGGTGTCGTTCGATTTTCCACCTTTAATGGCACAGGCAGAAGAACCGTTCCCCAGGTGAAGAGTAATTATATTTGTTTCTTCTCTTTCTTTACCTGTGATTTTTCTGTACCTATATGCGATGTACCTGTGAGAAGTGCCGTGGAAACCATATTTTCTGACTTTAAATCTTCTGTAAGTCTGGTAGGGAATAGCATATAGATAAGATGTTTCGGGCATAGTCGAATGGAAAGAAGTATCGAATACGGCAACCTGCGGTATTGTGATGCCGAAGAGCTCTCTCGAGGCATAAATACCCTTAAGGTTTGCAGGATTATGAAGCGGTGCAAGGTCTATGCAATCTTCGATGCCGGCTATTACCTCCTTATCAATCTTGACCGATTTTTTAAATCTTTCTTCGCCGTGTACAACCCGGTGACCTATTGCGTGGATATCCTCAAGCCCGGATATTCCCGGGATTTGAGTCTCTGGGTCTGTTATCCACTTGATTACAAAATTCAGCGCAGCCCTGTGGTCTCTCAAAGGAGCTACCTGCTTTAAGGGCGGCATTCCCTCGACCTGCATCGTAATTATTGCCTGGCTCCCTACTCTTTCGATAATACCCTTAGCCAGCATTTTGTCCTTGTCATTTTTAATTAATTCAAGGTCTGTTTGGATGATTTGAAATTTCAGGGAGGAACTACCACAATTCAAAACAAAAATGTTCATAATTTTACCTTCATTATCATTAAAATTTATCTATTTGATTAAATAAAAATCCAATCAAATATATCTTGCAAAATTAACTAAAATCATAGACATTTTCTAAATTCTGGAGATTATATAATGTTGTAAATTTATTGATTAACTATATGATTTCTTTGATTATGATTATAATCTGCCGCTTGGATAAAATTTCTCGAAAAATTGTTTCTTCATATTAATTTGTTTATTCCCTCAATACTTAGCATATTTAATATTGAAATTCTGACATTCCGAT
>DAHXMP010000309.1 GCA_027371665.1 Bacteroidota bacterium
TAAATAATTTAAATTTATATCACAAATAATTTTTAAAATATAAATACCTGATGGTTCATTAGATATATTATAAGTTCGAAAATTATTAATTTCTTTAGATTGATAGATGATTTCTCCATAAGAATTGATAATTTGAACAGAAAAAGGCTCATTTATTTCTAAATTAGCAATTTTGAAAAAACCATTATTTGGATTGGGATAAACATATACATATTCTGTTTTAACAAATCCTTCGGAATTTTTATAAGTTTCCATTGAATTTTCATTCGATTGGGCCTGTTCATTAAAAGAATTATTATTTTCATTAAATTTTTTAATTTCAGATAAGTTGTTATTATTATTATCATTTTTTTTGGCAATAGGTACATTATTATCAATATATCCATGAAAATCTCCACCTGAATTAACATGGAAACCATCGCTTAAAACAATGTCAGTACCTCCCCTGAAAATTACATTACCATAAGAAGGTTCATTATTGTGTTCCCTGACATTTTCAGCATTGAATGAAACTGGTTCCGGAATAAGATAAGCAACTTCACAAGCTACTCGTGCAGAGGTCATAGCTATACGCATATAACCTGATTCTCCCCAATCGCTATTCCATGAATTTCTTAAAATCCAGAAGTTAATTCCTGATAGTGGATCACTTCCCCAACCGATTAATGATATACCATGATTTGTGTATGTATCATAACATGGATTACCATCACAAGATGTTTGGTCATCTGAATATATGCCACTATTAGGTCCCCAATTATGCCATGTCTGTAAATCAGATTTTCTAATATTGACTGCTGCATCAACAACTCCATAATTCATAATTGCTTCTTTTATTCCATTAATATCATTACAATCAACTCTTTGCCAATCACTAAAAATAGCTTTTGGGTCAGCCCAATGAGTACATTCACCAGGATCATTTATAGTATAAGGAAAACTCTCTTCTGTCACTACACCTGTTGTTTGTGAATAACCTATACCAGTTTGAGCATCAAGTTCAGAATAAGAAAAATCAGCACCCTGACATTGGTATATATGACTAGAATATTGTGGTAATTTTCCAAGGCACCACATAATAAATGATTCAGAAAATGATTTTCTGTTATCATCATAAGAACCGGTATAATTGTTATAAATACCTTCTGCACAAGCTACAGCAGCAAAAGCATAACAGGAGCCACAATTTCCCTGATCTCTTACATCATTTACATAATTGTGACCGTTATAATTTCTCCAGTCAAAACTTTCAGGTGTTTGAAGTATATGAGGTAAATCCTTATTTTTTTTCTTATATTTTATTGGAAAATTTTCTTCATTATTAATTTCCTGAAAATTAAATAATGAATCTCCGTTTTGATTCATTAAATCAAGCATCTTGATTTTCTCTTTGATATTATTAAGTGAATCATACTCAACACAAGTAGGACAATATGTTTTATAAGTTCCCATATCTATTGTATCAAGAATAATATTGTAGCCTTTTAAAGCACAATAAGAATATTCAGGATAGACTAATCCTCTATAAAATTCCCAAGCATTGACTTTTATTCCATTAGGCAGTAAACAATAACCATGCTCGTTACCTAATGAATCTTTTTCGATGGAATAAGGATAACCCAACTTGGTACAATAAATAGCCGCAGGATTAGGCAAAGAAAAAATAATTACCTTACTTATAAGGGAAAAGAATATTAAAAATAAAATAAATTTTATTTTTTTCATCTTCCTTTCCTCCTTCCTTTCAATTGATTTATTTCTTTTTTCAATTTAATAACATATAGAGTAAGTTCCTCTATTTTCTTAAGAAGTTTGGCTTGCATCATACCAAGCTCAATACCATTTGCCTCTATGTCAGTAGCAGTGGGAATGTCTGGCAGGTGTTTATTTTTATTAATGTACTGCTCAAGCTTATCGAGTGGCGTGAGATTATAATTTTTATTAAAGATATAATCAGACCAATCGGAAAGCGTTACCACCATCTCTTTTCCAATAATTGCTCCGCCAACAGTTAGTTTCACAGTTTGTGTCGGAACATTTCCGTTATAATTTAAACTACCAATTTTTACCAAACCACTGGGATTGGCAACTATTACATCCTCATTATTAAGATTGCTTATTCTTACCGTACCATTTGAATGTACCATAAATGTTTCTGCTGTATTATGTCCTGCCGAAATCAATTTATAATCTGTTGTATCATGTGGATCACCAATAACCGACCTTCTTTCTACTCTCAATATAATGTTATTACCTCCCCATTCAGTCCAGCTTTGAGAATTATTATCATAAGACGGATATTTCATATCAGATACAGTAAGCATTGCATTTAGTACAGCAGGCCCGAATGGATAAGTTTTAGTGCCGATTTGAAAGCTATTTGTTTTATATGGATGGCATCCGATTCCAACAACTTTACCATATCCACTAAAAGTGGCAATATCAGCATATCCCTGCCTGTATTGATTTCCTATAAGTGTGTCTGAATATTCAAAATCACCGGGCCAAGCACCACTTGAAATATTTAAATCCCATCCATCCCTATTATAAAAATGATACCATCCGCCATTACCGCTGGGATAAAGTGATAATACTCCATCGCACTGAGTGAATGATTGTCCGTCATGAGAATATACACCACCTGTAGATATTGTCCCCCTCACATCCAAAAGGCTTCTTGCTTTTTGTCCCCAAAAATCAGTTCCTATTCCCACCGAACTATTAATACCATAATCATTAAAACCAAAAAGGTTATTATCACTGTTTACTATTATTTTTGTGCTTAAATGAGTCTTGATTACAAGTGGTGCATTATCTAATGTACCTAAAAATTTTGAAGAATTTAACACATTATCATTCCCATAAACAGTCCAATAACAATCGTCCGGGCAAGGCGGAGTGCCGTCGAGCCAGCCGCTTGGTATGTTGTGACTGTATAAAACATCGTGGCATTGATGCTGGTAGCCCTGGCATGGATTGATTTGTTCGTTGCCTTCAGTGCTGTCGTGGTTAATCAAGTACATTCCGTATTGAGTAGAGTAATAGAGCCTGTATAATGTCTGGTAGCAATGAGTTGTGTCGCAGCTTTTTAAGGCGAAGCCGTCGGTGCTGTCCACATACCAGCATTTCGACGTCCTCAATGTTACAGAAATATTTCTTAACCAAAAGCCTGTCGTATCTATTGGCAGATATCTGAGAACCTCATGTATTGCTCCCTTCATAATGTCCTCTACACTGCAATTGCACATATAGCCTTCCTGCGACTGAACTTTTGTGATTTCAATTTCATGGACAGGATTACCCAGCTGGTCATTACAATTTCTCCATCTCATCGTTATATTGATAGGGCAGCACAGGACCGAATCGAGCATTACGCCGCCGCTCTGGACAACATAAGTCCAGGATGTACTTGTACAAATACCATTGCAATCAACAGGTCCTATTGTTAATGTTATTGCAGGGGATTTACCCCCCCCCCCCGTAAATTTTGTGCAGTTCCTGTGCCGAAACACAAGAACAGAAGCGACAATACAGCCGCGCAGCGAAAAATAGATTTGACGAACATTTTGAACCTCTTAATTTTCTTAATAAAAAAATTTATTTCAAAAAACTCTATTCGTTCTTCAATGCCCTGCTTACAGTCAAACTTCTTTGCCTACCGTCGAAATGCCTTTGCTATACTATCTTTTGACTGTTATCTTTTTGAGTGTCAGTCTGAGCGGAGTCGAAGACTGAACACAGTTGAATACACGCACTATCACATTTCGACTTCGCTCAATGTGACAAACTGAATCTAATCTATGAAAATATTCTGACATAACAAAATAAATTTGTCATGTCTATATATGTAATAACAACTGAAAAAGGAAAAAGTTGAACTAACAAACATTGAGTTTAAGCTATTAACTCTGTTACTCAAAAGGAAGGGCTGGGCGTTTTCACGAAGCCAAATCCTCGACCATTTAGAAGTACAGGAGAAAGGCGTACTCGACAGAACAGTTGACGTTCATGTAAAGAACCTGAGAGAAAAGCTCGGTGAAGCAGGAAAATACATTAAAAACATACGCGGAATCGTATATAAATTCGAGGAATAATCCCTATTACTTATTTTTTGGTTTTTCAAAGAGCCTTCCTTTTAAAATAACTTAAAAACAACCTTAGAATTAATCATGTAAATTTAAAATTTCTATTTTTTAGTATTTAAACCATAACAATCTTTTCTTAGTCTAATAGTTTATTTTTATAATGATTGTTAATTTCGGTTTTAAGTAATTATTCCTCACATAACAAGGGCAGATTTATATGAAAACAAAATTTGCAAAATTTTTTATACTCAATTTTTTAATTGCAATAATTCCATATATTAAAATCTCAGCACAAGCTAAAGAATGGATTGTATTCGATACTTTAAATTCACAATTACCCGATGACTATGTAAGCTCAATTGTTTTCGATAAAAACAATGTCAAATGGATTGGTACCGATGCAGGGATTATCAGTATAGACGGGAACAATTGGACTCTTTATGACTCAGCTAATGGAGATTTGCCAAATGATAACATATATTCAATAGCAGTTGACCAAAATAATAATATATGGGCAGGTACAGACCATGGTTTAGCAAAATTTGACGGCAGCAGATGGACAAATTATAACACCTCAAATTCTCTGATTCCTTACGATACTTTAGTATATATTGCAATTGATAATACTAATAATCTTTGGATTGGTACCGATAATTTCGGCTTGATTAAATTCGATGGTTCGACCTGGACTTCATATACGATAGATAATTCAAATATACCTGATAATTCTGTTTGGACGATAAATTTTAACTCCGGAAAAATCTTATTGGGAACCGATTATGGATTTACAAGTTTTGATGGAACAAGTACATGGACAGACATCAACTCAGATAATTCGAATCTTCCTAATGATGAAGTCCTTTCGCTTGGAATTGATAAAAATAATATAAAATGGTTCGGTACAGACAGCGGACTTGTTAAATTGTCCGGCATACAAATGGTTTCATATTTTACTACAAATTCTCAGTTACCCGGTAATGTAATAAATTTTATTAATGTTGATGATTCGTACAATAAATGGTTTTGTACAGATGGGGGAATAGCAGAATATAATAATTCAAGCTGGTCTATATTCGATACATTAAATTCAGGTTTACCCAGTAACTTTACAACATGTACAAAAATTGACAATCAGGGAAATCAATGGATTGCCACCGATGCCGGTTTAGCTGTATATAGGGCGGGTGGAGTAATCGGAATTGACAACCCTGATAAGTTGCCTCCTGTACCCGATAGTTTAAAACTTACCGAAAATGACTGCTATCTCAAACTATCATGGAATAGCAATCCCGATACAAATATATTTAACAGGATTTATCGCAGCACAAGTTCCGGAGGGAATTATACACTTATTGCCGATAGTATCTATGACACAGTTTATTATGATATAAATGTTCAACCTAATGTTACTTATTATTATGTTGTCAGTGCTGTAAGCGATATAAACAAAAAAGAAAGCAGCTATTCAAAAGAAGTTTTTGGAAAAGCAATCAGAGGAGGATTAGCTCCACTGCCTCCTGACAGTGTGAACATCGAAGAGGTATCGGATGAACTTTATCTCTCCTGGCAATATGATATAAGAGATTCAAATACATTTTTCAAAATTTACAGAAGTACGATTTCCGGAAAGAATTACTCATTAATTGCTGACAGCCTTTATGATAACGAATACGATGACACAACGGTTGTTGCCGGTACAACATATTATTATGTTTTTACAACAACCAATGAAATTGTAAAAAAGGAAAGTGGCTTTTCTAAGGAAGTTTCCGGTAAGTTAAACTCTGCTCCTGAACCTCCCATCCCACCTGATAGCCTTGTGCTTACGACAAATAAAAATAAAATTATACTGAACTGGAAATACGAAGTCAACCCTAACATCATTTTCAGAGTTTATAGAAGTGACCAATCCGGTATTAATTATTCTATGCTTCAGGATAGCATCATAACCTTAACTTATTCCGATACCAACCTAATACCACAAAAAATCTATTATTATGTTATTCGGGCTTTTGACAAAACAAGTCAGCTTGAAAGCTCAAATTCTAATGAAGTCAGCGGTGGGATAAATGTATCTGATGTACAAAATCAGGAAGCAAGCAATAATAACATAATCAATACAAACTCATTTTTCCTTAATCCGTTTTTAATAATAAAAATTGAATCAGGAAATTTTGACAATAATGAAATAAAACTAAATTTATATGATATATTCGGCCGAGCTGTTTATACTGAAACAAAAGTACTGAATACAGAACAAAACGAAACAGAATTTCAAATCAATTTCAGCTATTTTTCAAGCGGGGTTTATTTTTATACACTTGAAAGCGGAACTAACTCCGAGACAGGTAAAATCGAAATTTTAAAATAAAAAAGAGTGAAAAAAATATTCCTTTGTTTCATTTTGAATGTCTGGATTTTCATTTGACAAACATGCTTCTTTTGATTGACAAAGAATCGAAATCAGAGGTTTGCTACACATACCAAACACGATTTGAAATATTTACTCTTAATTTACGTGAAATCAAAATAACTATGACTGATAAATTCAAAGTTATTAATACTGGAAAGATTAAGTATAATTTTGTTAACTGGAAATAAAAAAAAGGTTGAATCAGGATATAATTATTTAATGATTTTTATATCATTCTCATTATTAATTTTGAATTCAGCAGGTATTTATCCACAAGACAGTTTAATAAAACAATTTGAAAGTCAACAGCCATTACCTAAGAACCCATCCAATCAATTTGAATATTACATAAAAAATATATCTGATTCTGCCTTAATATCTCAGTCAAGATATTGTGATTCGATAAAAAAAGCAAATGCAATTTTGCTTAACAATTACAATGATTCACTGAATTTTTACATAGATTCGCTTAAAATAGCCCATAAAGATTCGCTTCCACAAACCGACATCGAGTCTTTATACAACTTAGGAAGGGAATTGAAGTTTAAACTTTTGGCTTATTCGGATAGTCTAACATTAAATATTGGATATGGTTCCAGTAAATTTAAAAATGTGTTGCAAAATACAATTGATAGTTTTATTCGATTGGTTATATCAAAGAAACGCATATCAATGAAAAATGAATTTGATAATTATAATGAAATTATAGATAGTTTAGTTAATGACTGCATTGATTCAGTCAATAATTATACAGATTATATTGACGACAAAGCAAGTGATTTTTATGATTCGGCAAAGGATACGCTACTAAGTTTAGCTGAAAATTTTATTGATAAAATAAATGATGAGCGTGAAGGTCAGCTCGATAGTATCAATGCAAAAAAAGATTCGCTTGATATGGAATATGATAGAGCAACCAGATTAGAGTTATCACTTGATAATAATAGCCACAATTCCTATAGAGGGAGAGATAATGGAGTTAAGCAATATTATATTTCACCTGAATTAAATTTTATTCACAGGTCGGGCATATCTATCAATTTTTCGACATATTGGCTTAATAAAGCAGTACAGCATTTCGACGAAACAGATTTGGGAATACAATATGAGTATGAAATTAATGACAATTTCGGATTTGATATATCATACACACATTCATGGTTTGGCAATAACAGCTATCTATCAAAAAGTGATTTGAACAATAATATTGAAACCGCAATTTTATTTGATTTTTTTAATTTTGAACTAAGTCCTGATTTTTCAATAGACTTTTCAACGAAAAAAGAATTAAGTTTATTTCTAAATCTGTCTTATAATTATGAGCTTGAAAATATTTGTGGTATGAGAAAATTAACCGTTGAACCGACTTTCTCATATATATTTGGAGAACAGAATAAAGATTTGGTTAATTCAAGAAAGAAAAAAGTTAAAGGAATAGTAAAGACAATAACCACAATAATTAACAAGAACTTAAGTGGAGTTTTGGATTATGAATTTACATTACCAATTAAACTTGATTATAAAATGATAATAATAATGCCTTATACGTCTTTAGATATTCCGGTGAATATAATAGATGCAAGCTATTCAAAACCTTTTGTAAGTTTTGGATTGGAATTAATATTTTCTTTCAGATAGATGAAAACTAAAAAAAATAAATATTTAACGGGCAACTCTCAAAAGGTTAACCTCATTAATGATGAAATATCGGATGAGAAAAAGCAGGTGTTTTTTAGCGAATCACAAATGAGGTGGAAATGGTTTAAAAATGTTTTCAGAGTACTTGTATTAATATTCCTTTTATCTGTTTTTGCCTTGGGATTTGAAATATTCAGCAGCACCTCTACCCTACTTCCAAGGATACATGATAAGAATGATGGATTAAAGAAACTACCAAATCCGGATAAAGTAACATCGTTGAAAGCAAAACAAAATCTTGAACTCCGCAGATTGAAGATGAGACTGGAAAATACGAGCCATTTCAGTTACCTGAAGAGATTTCATATTTATCCTTTCCATCACCGGTCAATTCCTGCACAAATCAGGGCAGGTTTCTTTGTAAACTGGGATTTACAATCATTCTATTCATTGAGAAATAATATTGACAAAATGAATCTGATCATCCCTGAATGGCTCTTTGTGCCTGATAATGCCGATACGGTTGTCAGCGATATAAATTTGAGAGCTTTGTCAATAATGAAAAAGCATAATATATCTATCATGCCCATGCTAACGAATTATTTCAACGGGCAATTTAACGGGGACAACGTCCACAGGATAATAGCAACAAAAACCAGCAGGATTAAGTTTATATCGAGCATCCTGAACATATTAAAGAAATACAGTTTCAACGGAGTCAATATTGATTTTGAAAATTTAATAGAAAAAGGTGATGAAAAGCTTATTGAATTTCAGGATGAATTGTATAAGACTCTTCACAAAGAAGGTTACTTGGTAACCGAGGATATTCCGCCTTTCAATTCGGATTACAACATTTCACAACTCAAAGATTATAACGACTTTCTTATTATCATGGCATATGATTATCATTATGCCGGAAGCGAGCCTGGACCTGTTGCACCTGTAAAATGGGTGGAATCTGCTTTAGCCTCATTCCTGAAAAAAACCGACCCTTCGAAAATTATCCTTGCAATCCCGGCTTACGGTTATGACTGGGCTCAGGGAGAAGAAGGGCAGGATATAACATACCAGGAGGCAATGGTAACGGCAAAGGAATCCGAAGGCAATATTGATTTTGATGATGACAATTACAATTTATATTTCAAGTATTATGACGATGACGATGTCCCTCATGACGTATGGTTTACTGATGCGGGGACATGCTTCAATTTAATGCGGTCTGCAGCAGATTTTCAGACAGCCGGAGTTGCACTCTGGAGGCTTGGGGACGAAGACCCGCGAATTTGGAGATTTTATAAAAGGGATTTTTCTGAACTATCTTTTTTCAACGACCCCTTCGACCTGAAAATGCTGACAAAATCGCCTCCTTCAAAGAACCTGGATTACGAAGGTGAGGGTGAAATTATTGATATTGTCGCCCTGCCCGATTCGGGAACAATTAAAGTAGAATACAACTACAAAGATAATCTTATAACAGAACAAAATTATGTTAAATTGCCGACATCTTTTGTGATTAAAAAATTCGGTGAGGCGGATAAGACGGTTGTACTAACATTTGATGATGGCCCCAGCAGCGAATATACACCTGAAATTCTCAAAATTTTAAAAGCAGAAAAAGTTCCCGCGAGTTTTTTTGTCGTTGGGATTAATGCAGAAAATAATCTTGGTTTATTGAAAGAAATATATGATGACGGATATGAAATCGGGAATCATACATTTACACATCCTAACCTTGCCGAAGAGAACACGGCTGTAGTTGATTTCGAATTGAACGCTACGAGGAAACTCATCGAAACGATGACGGGACATTCGACGATATTATTCCGCCCGCCTTACAATGCAGACGCAGAGCCGGAAACGATGGACGAAATAATTCCTATTATCGAAGCAAAAACTTATAATTATTATACGGTAACCGAATCAATTGACCCTCGTGACTGGGAGGAAGGCGTAACTGTTGACTCGATTATGGCAAGAGTCATCAGGGAACAGGATTATGGCAGTATAATTCTCCTTCATGATGCAGGAGGAGACAGGAGTGCTACTGTTAAAGCACTGCCTGAAATTATCAGGTATTTCAAAAATAAAGGTTACAAATTTTCGACCGTTGCCGGACTTCTCGGCAAAAACAGGAATTATGTTATGCCCCCACTCAAAAATACAAAAGATATATATTTTTCGCAGGTCAATTGGTGGATTGTTGAATTTGTTTATTGGGTCGAAAGAATTGTCTTTGCTTTATTTTTTGTAGGCATCGTTCTGGCTGTCGGCAGAACTTTAATAATTACAATTCTCGCATCGTACGACAAAAGGAAGGAAAAAGATTCTCCGACTCCACTCGGAATGAAAGGCAAGGTACTACCATCTGTCAGTATATTAATTCCTGCTTTCAATGAAGAAGTAACCGCTATAAAAACAATAAATAATTTGTTAAAAAGCGATTACCCGGATTTTGAAATTATTTTTGTTGACGACGGTTCATCGGACAATACATATAATTTGGTTGAAAAAGAGTTTTCTTCGAATTCAGTACAAACAGAGATAAAAAATAAAGTCAAAATATATACTAAACCTAACGGGGGTAAGGCATCTGCACTTAACTACGGACTGAATGAATCGAACGGTGAAATTGTCGTTTGCATTGATGCCGATACCCAATTGAAAAGCGATGCAATTTTAGAATTGATTAAAAACTTCGATGATGAAAAAGTTGCCGCTGTTGCAGGTAACGTTAAGGTCGGCAATAAAAATAATTTTTTGACGAAATGGCAATCAATAGAATACATCACAAGCCAGAATTTCGACAGGCGTGCTTTCGACATTATTAACTGTATAACTGTAGTTCCCGGTGCAATAGGAGCATTCAGGAGAACGGCACTGCTCGAAGTAGGCGGATTCATGCAGGACACACTCGCAGAAGATTGCGATGTAACATTACATTTGCTCAAAGCAGGATATAGGGTGAAAAACAGCATATCCGCAATAGCCTATACCGAAGTTCCGGAAACAATTAAAATGTTTTTAAGGCAGCGATTCAGATGGTCATTCGGAATAATGCAAAGCGTATGGAAGCATAAGGAAGCCCTGTTCAGGCCTAACTATAAAAATTTCGGAATGATTGCACTCCCTCATGCTTTTTTGTTTCAATTCATAATGCCTGTTGTCGCTCCGTTTGCAGATTTACTTATGTTGTATTCAATCGTTGCCGGATTCTGGCAGCAGACTATACCCTATTATGTCTTATTCGCTGTAATTGACATAGCATCAGCGATTCTTGCATTCAGCTTTGAAAAAGAAAATTATAAAGATTTGTGGCTACTCATTCCGCAAAGATTTATCTATCGCCAGTTAATGTATTTCATACTTTATAAATCAATATTAACTGCTATCAAAGGTAAGCTGGTTGGATGGGGTGTTCTGCGAAGAACCGGAACAGTGAAATTAGCTGAATCTTAATTGTATCAACTCAATAATATTATTCAAATTTTAATCCTATAAAATTAAATTAAAAAGAAACAACAGCTTCCAAAAAATGCAGATGTTAAATAATTTTACAATTTATGTTGCTGCAAAATTATTTAACATTAGTTAAACCTATATATTTCAATCTATTTGTAATTCCCTGTAAAATTTTTGAACGGTGATTATATTGTAAAAAATTTTGCCAAACAGGAGTAAGTCTATATATATCAGCTTGTTATGCGAGTTGGCATAAATAGTGCTTTGACTGATAGAAAGTTCTTTTTAAAATTTTCAGGAGAAAAAGATGAAAAAGAATATTTTATTAGTTGACGACGAGTCTTCATTAAGAAGGTCATTGTACTTAAGCCTGACACAGGAAGGCTATTTTATCGAACCATGTGAAAACGGAATCAATGCAATCCGCAAGCTTGAGCTTTATGAACAAAACAATAAGCATTTCAACACGATTGTTCTGGATATCAAATTACCCGACATTGACGGAATTAAACTCGGTAAAATCTTCAAATCCAAATATCCCGACTCGCATATCATTTTCATTACGGGATATTCTGACAACATTAATTTATATGAAATCCAGGACTTCACTGACACGAGGTTACTTGAAAAACCATTCTCAACAAAAGACCTCGCTGAAAAAATTGAAGAATTGAATATGGTAAAAAACATATCTGCCACTTTACCCATGATAGGAGATACTCCGTTTATTGCCGCAAAAGCTGAAAGTGAAACAAAAATAAAAACCTTTTCGGCTTATGTCTTATTGAAGATTAAAAAGGATGCAGATTTTTTTGAAATTTACAGGCAGTTATATTCCGATAAGGATGTTCTATACTGCGATGCTACAAAAGGAGATTATGATATTTTTCTCCTTGTTCAGAGCGTCAGTTACGAAGGATGTAAGGAAATTTGCGATAAAAAATTCAAAACAATCGAGGGAATCAGGGAACTCGAATATTATGAAATTTCAAATCCCATACTCGACAATGGGGTGAGTCGAATTATTAACGATGCAGGGAAACTATTATCTTCAGCAGAATCTTACTCTCCAAAAAGGGATTTTCATAATGTTGTTTGCTCCTATATACTCGTTGAAGTCGAAAGAGAAAAGTTAGACAATGTGTTCACAACTCTTTATTTTGACGATAATGTCGTGCATTGTGATTATACGGACAGCAAATATAGTATGTTCCTTTTAGTCCGGGGAACTCAATTTTCAGAGATAGACGACTTGTTAAAAAACAAAATCGCAATTCTCGATGGTGTCCTGAAGGTAAGGGAATATCCTATTATCACGATATTCGAAATGTGAAAAACAAATTTAGATTTATTATTTGTGCATTATTAATTATTGGATAAAAAATGATAAGAAATTAAAATATATAAGAGTTTTAAAATGAAAGATAATGAAAACACAGTGGCAGAAACTGTAATCAATGACGATGGCGGTTATTCTGCCATTTCTGCTAAACAGGAAATTAAAAATTTTAAGATTGACCTACTCACCAAAAGAGCTCAGAGCGGGTCATTAATTCCGCTTCTTCAGTCTGCCCAGGAATCTTACGGATATATTCCGGAAAAAGCGAT
>DAHXMP010000336.1 GCA_027371665.1 Bacteroidota bacterium
AGGATAGAATTACATGGATACCGGACTATGTACCTAATGATTTACAGAATGTACCGGTATTAAAAGTTGAAACAGAGCCAAATCCAGGTGATGATTCAGTAACAGCAAGGAATCGCCAGAGATATTTGCAGGAATACCCGCAATATATTATGATTGGTAATTTTAATGTCGTTACCGGAGTTAAAGAATCGGATGAATCCGTATCTGGAATTAAATTTACAAGTATTTCTCCGAATCCGGCAGAAACGGGGACTGATGTTAATTTCAATCTGCCTGATGACGGAAGAATAAATATAACTCTGTATAACATAATGGGCCAGCCTGTGAGAGAGGTGTTTAACGGAAACGCAGGTGTTGGTATTCATTCGGTACATCTTAATACTTCGGATTTGCCGAGCGGAACATATTATTGCACATTAACTGCTGGTGCAAATAAAATAACGGAAATGATTACAGTTATTAAATAAATGTAAAAAATTGATATATATATTAGGAGTGCGTTTATGCGAAAATTATTGACTTTGTTCATAACTCTTTTTTTAATTTTTCCACTAACAACTTATGCCAGTATTTATGGTACACTCAAAGGCAAAGTTGTGGATGATGAAGGCAAACCTATCCTTGGTGCTACTGTGCGTATTATAGGAACACCACGCGGCACTTATGTCAGGGATAAAGAGGGAAAGTTTACTATCGTTAATGTTAATGCCGGTGAGTTCCAGGTTCAGGTAACTGCTGTTGGTTATGGAAAATATTCAGCAACAGTGAGAATTTCAGCAGACAATACCACGGAACTCAATATCCAGCTTAAACCTGAAAGGATACAAACAGAAACGGTTCATGTTGACGCTACAAGAGTACTTGTTAATAATACTGATATTGGTACCACAAGAAAAATAAGCGGAGATGGAGTTACCGATGTTGCCCGCGAAAGTATCCAACAGGTAATTGGATTGAGTGCAGGTGTTACCATTGCAGGAAACGGCTACAACATTCGCGGAAGCCGTCAAACCGATTCACAAATCAGGATTAACGGTATTGATGTCGGCAGCCAGTTTACAGGCGGTTTCGGTGTAGGAGGAATTAATTATTTCCCGATGCTTAGCAGTTATGCTACCGAAGAAGTTCAGGTTTTAACGGGAAACTTCTCTGCTGAATACGGTAATGCTTTGGGTGGTATTGTTAATACTATACCGAAAGTTGGAAGAACAGATAAATATGAAGGTTATGTAAGATGGAGAACGGATTTGGATGGATTATGGGGCTCAGCATTGTCCGATGTTGCTATTCAGGATAATGTTAACAGCCTTTCACTTAATCATGTGGGAAGCGGACCAAAACTTCAGGGACCCCATCAAAACCAGGTTGAATTCGGTATTGGCGGCCCGATTCCTGTTCTTAACAATTCATCTTTCTATTTATCATCAAAATACATGTATGAAAAATACAGGGACAATAATTATGCAGTTTATGACCCTGTTGATGTCAATAATCCGGGACAACCCAGGAACAATTTAGGGCAGTTGCCTAATGACAGGAGCTGGGTGAAAAACATCACTTTTAATTCAAGATTTGGTGTTACCAATGATATATACATTATTCTCGGGGGTATGTGGGGTATGACGAACCTTGAATACGCAAGTTCTCAATGGTTATATGATAATACCCAGGGTGTTATTAATGGTATTTCTAACGGTGTTACTGAAAATGTTGCCAAACAAACTGTATCGAATACCCTTGTTATGAATATTATGGCTAGAATTAATCACCAATTGACCAGTAAGAGTTTTTATGAATTAACAATATCAAATAATACAAACGGTGATGAATATTCAAAACGAAATCTATATCCCGATTATTCAGTAACCGATTTTTTGAATGGTAATTTCCCAAGCGAAGCACAGATTAAAAATCCCAAGCTTGACCCGAGTTTCTTTTCCGGTTTTAGCTTATGGTATCCTTCAGATGTTGCAGGGTACACCAATACCGGAAAGATGGAATTAGGTAAAAATCTTGTAATAGATGAATTTGAGACATTTTCTTCCATCAAAACAACCTCGGATGGATACCTGAGAATGGCTACGAGAGATATTAATCCGATTACAGGTTACATTGAAGGTGATGCCGACTATTCAGGAACTAATAATCCTTATGGACTACCTTTTTCGAGTGTTTTAGGAGGAGTTTTGAATCCTTATGTTACTCACGGTAACACAAGAAATTTTCAATTCAGAAGCAGTAACTATTGGCAGGTTGAAGGAAGTTATACTCAGAGTATTGATGGTGAATTTTCTCATATGTTTAAGGCTGGGTTGGATTTCAGATTTTATAAACTTGAAAGACACTGGAACAGTTTGCCATGGGTAAGCAACCCATTCTTTGACGTTTATACTTCACAATGGGGAGGCGACCTGTATGCCACAGATTCGTCTGCATGGCAAAAGATAAGCAAACCTTATAATCCTGTTCTCGGTGCTTTATATGTTCAGGACCAAATAACTTATAAAGGAATTATTATCAGCCCCGGTTTGAGATTCGATATGTTTTTCCCACAGGCAAATTACAGGCTTCCTTCAGACCAATTTACTTCGATTAATGATTCTGTAGGATTTGCTAAAGCAAAAGCCAAATTACAGCTAAGCCCGCGAATCAACATAGCCTATCCTGTTACAGACCGTTCAAATGTTTCTATTGCTTACGGTATGTATTTCAAGGTTCCCGAATTCCAGGATTTATACGATAATTTCGGAACGGACAGATTAAGAGGCAACCAGTTGCTAGGAGACCCAAATATCGAACCTCAGAGGGAAAACTCTTTCCAGGTGTCCTACAGCAACCAGTTGTCGGATTATTTTGCATTTGATATTTCTGCATATTATAAAGATATCTATAATCAGTTAGGAACAATCTATGTCCCTATTACTCCGATACCTTATTATCAATACACAGTGTCTGATTATGGCAATGCGAGAGGTATTGAATTTACATTCAGAAAGAATCCAAGTCAAACCGACCATATCGGATTTAACATTAATTATACACTTTCGTCTGTAGTTGGAACTTCAACCGGAGCAGGTGATAACTATCTTTTACAGACAGACCCCTATACAGGATTATTAAATTATCCCTTAACTGAATTTCCCCTGAGTTATGACCGTACCCATAAAGTAAATGCAAACATTTTCTTTACCTGGGGTGATAAACAGGGACCTTCAATAGCCGGTATTCAGCCTATTGAAAACACTACAATTAGTTTAACTACTGTTTATCAATCAGGTGCACCATATACAAAGGTTGACCTTAAGGGAAGACCAGTCGGTGAAACTAACGGAGAAAGAGGTCCTTCCTACTGGATGACAGATATGAGGATTTCCAAGATGTTTTATTTTAAAGACTTTTTTGGAGATGCTGCCGGGAACACATCTATTGAATTTTTTGCAGATGTATACAATTTATTTAACAGAAGAACACCCAGCGGATTTTGGGTGATAACCGGCAGTCCTGACGATGATGGTTCGAGTTTTTATATAAATAAAGGAAGTTTTACGCCAACACCTTTATACAAAGAAGCTGATTTCTCGAATCCTGCATCATTTGGTGCTGACCAATATGATAACTTTGGAAACAGAAGATACAATGCAAATGCGGATTTCGACCATAACGGAATCGTTACTCAGGACGAAAAGTACCAGGCTTACAAAATTTTATTGGAAGATAACAAAAGGATGCAGCCTCTTTATTTACAGCCAATAAGAGTTTGGTTTGGAATAATGATAAGGTTTTAAAAAAGCCGGAATAAAAGAATTATAAAATATATTAAGGAAATAATTATGAAAAACAAGTATAAAATATTTTTTCCACTTCTTATTTTGTTTTTTATCTTTTGTTCTGCTTTAATTGTTAATGCGAAAACAAAAGCTACAAATAAAGATAAAAACAAAAACGATGCAATACAAAGGACTTCTGTAGGAGCATTTGATTTACAACAAAACACCGTCAGCAATATTCAGTTTTATACTACTAATTATGGTATATTTGGTCTTGATATTTTGAAAAATCAGGGCGGCGGGATATGGCCGAGGGGTTCATTGAATCAATATATTTTTGGTGGTGGTATTTGGTTTGGAGCACAAAAACGCTATCCTGCAACAGACACTCTTCTCAGAAAGCTTGTTGAGGTTTCCTATAATCCTAATAGTGGTGCAGGATGGATGATTCCCGGCAGGATTGAAGATAACAAACCTACAATTGACTTAACAGATACAAAGACTTACAGGACATATTTTTCGACAGATTTTAATAAAGATGGTACACCAATGGACCCGACTGACGGTCCAAATTGG
>DAHXMP010000343.1 GCA_027371665.1 Bacteroidota bacterium
CAAAGGTATTCCAATTATATTATATATCTCAATATATAGCCAGGAAGATTTATTTATTGCAGGATAAATTATGATATTATTGTTATTATCCTGACTAATAAATACATTGGTATTTTCTTTTTTATCTAATACTGAAGTCAAAGGCTCCGTGGTAAAATTCCATATTTCTGACCACAGGCTTGAGGCAATATCATTCGATGCTTTGACATGCCAATAATACTTGGTGTTAAATTCGAGATTATTATAGTTTAAAGTAGGCGATGTAATATCGTTCCTTTTTAATATTAATGACTTAAAATCGGGACTTGTTGCCAGTTCAACATTGTAAACATCTGCACCTTCGACAAGATTCCATTGCAAATATCCATTTACGCCAACATTATTTGAATCAATAGCGGGAAAAACCAATGCAGGTGATTCAAGCACCTGTTTAGGCGGGGTTATAAAGCTCCATGAACCCGACCATTCGCTTTCCAATGTGTCACTTAAAGCTTTAACCCTCCAAAAGTATTGAGACTGATAGCCCAGGTGATTGCAGACAAGCCATGAATCACTAATGTTAGTTGAGTCAAAAATAATATTATTATAAGTGCTATCCTTCGATATTTGACATCTGTATTTTGAATCATACTGGTGTTTCTGTGAATGTTTTTTCGGCTTATGGTTCGGGTTTTATTTCAGTAGAAAGACATTATTATTTACCTTATAATATAACATTCATTGGAGAAAATTCAATGGATGTTTATCCAAACAGATGGGTCCTCAATAATAAAGGAATTTCAAAAGTTGATGCTATTATCAAATTTGATTTAAAAGATATTAATGGTATAAATCCTTTAAAGACAATAATTGAAACCCGTCAAACTGAGGGAATCGGCAGTTTTTTTCCTTTAGAAACGCATTATAATTCGCAGGACAGTACTTTGGAAGCCAATATTGACGAATTTGGCGAATTTATTCTTTGTTCGCCGAAACAAATTGAAGTGCCTGTGTTAAACTATCCACCGAACGACTCTCTTATCCCGGGTACTACGGTAACTTTAAGCTGGGAACAAGTAAATACAGATTCAAAATACAGATGTCAAATATGATTCAATGTGTCATCAAAATCAAAATTTCCCGGAGATTTAACAAAAATTTCCTTAGTTGCCATTTTAAACGGAAATCTATACACTGTAAAACTATAATAATTATGTAACTCCATAGCTTTTGAATTATCAGGATGAAGTTCGGTCATTAATAACTGGCTGTCATTCATTCCCCAGCAAATAAGAGTGTTGCCGTTTGGGAGCCTTTGTACATTTCCCATGGAGGTTGAGAATAAATCAGGTGTTGGCCTGTATTCCCATACTTTTGTAACTTTGTAATTTTTTTCATCAATACTATATTCAACAGCTCTTGAATAGTGCTTTGTTGTTATATTCCCATTATCATATAACAAGATATTACCATCAGGGAGCTTATTTAGTGAATGCTGCTGTGCGAACCCCCAGTAGCCATCAACAGTATCCCCAATAAATTGAAATTGATTGTTTTTACAATCCTTTCCACCAAGCCTCCACATAATATCTCCAGTGTGGATGTTGATTTTAGTTATTTCATCCAATGCCCTTGCAGAAATGATAATATTACCATCGCTATCCGGAATAATTGAGTTAATGTGAGCAGATTCAAATGACTGCATCGTTAAATCAACGTCAGAAACAATATCGGTAAGCTTGTAATGGTCGAAGGTGTTCCATTGAAAAATTAAATTTTTATTTTTGTCAAACTCCTGAATCACATTACATATTACATTTGCATTTGTTTTACCATCCTTAACAACACTGCTCATATCCACAATTTTCATATAAGTACCGATAAGAAAAATGTTGCCTTCAGGTGTAATTAATAAATCGTGAAAATCAGTAAAGTAGTTTCCGCTACAAGATAAACTATCTATTAATGAGTAATTCTTATCTAAAGCATAAAATTTTGTGCCCGCGAAAAAAGTAAGCATATCATTAGGCTGCAATTTAATATTAATCATTTTTCCCGGTACATCAATAGGTTTTATATAAACAGGTTGACCGGAATTATCAACCAGGTTTATGTAGCCAGGTGAATAAGGGTCAATAAATAAATACCCCGGTGCAGGGTTGTCAAGTGTACCGACCGTGAATGGAGGCGGATCTATCCCCTTCATTTCTGCAAATAAAGTGAGTATAAGTGTACACAAAATATATTTGGTAAAATACCTCATTTTATAAACCCCGATGAAATTTATTTTTTTAAAATCAAT
>DAHXMP010000354.1 GCA_027371665.1 Bacteroidota bacterium
GTCGCTGACACCGTAATTTGTAACATAACCCTCGGGCCTGTATGGCTCGTTTACATATATTTGTTTTGTGTTCGGTGGATTGTAGAAATCAAAATTAGAAGGCATAATAATCGTTGTTGCCTCTAAATCTACCTCATAGGCGCAATTAAATTTCCACTCATCGCCGGCTCTTGGCAATACGTTGTTTGATAATAACTGGTCAGTTGGACCAATTAATGTTGCTGTAACGACTATATAGTAATCACCTGCATCCGGGGGATCGAAAAATCCTAAATCACTACAAACTTTATATTCTAATGTATGAAGCGGAGTGGTTAGATCATACTCTTTGTCTAAAGTTGTCAAAAGTACATGATTATGGTCATAAATCTTTGCGTTTAATTCGAAAGAAATGACATCATTCATGCCCCTATTCTGAACTCTTACTGATATTGGTAATTCTTGAATAGGATATAATTGGTCTGACTTTTTTAGAGGAGTAATAATATCCATTACGGCAAGGTCATTATCATATATAACGCTGAACTGTGATTGCTTCGTGGATAGCAGCAGGTTGCTTGGCGGACATTCATACATTCTGCCTGTTGCTTTATATGTTCCTGCCGTTGGTCCTGTAAACAAATCTCCGCTGTTACCCGGGTTGTTTGCATAAGGTCCCGTTGCATTTGTAAAGAAGAAATCCGGATTCCCACCCGGGTCCGTATTACAGTTTGCGGGTAATGTGATATTTGGCTGACTGCTTGAATTCCACGCTGTATATACTATTTGATTAGGTAATGATTCCAATGGTCCTGTAATCTCATATTGTACATAGTGGCATAGCCCTGCAGGTCTTGATATCTTGACTCCAATGTTTCCGAAAGCAGGAACAACTACGTTTCTTGCAAATCCGGAATTATCAAGCGGGTAAGTGTTGGTAATTTCAGGTCGTGCCCATTGGAATTTAAGACCGTCAACCAATGAATAGAATTTTGCTAATGTATTAAATAAAGCACCGTTGTTGGAAGTAGATATGGTAAAGTTTCCAGAACCATCCGGATTAACATTTGAATATCTGTTAGAACCGATCTGTCCTCCTAAACCAACAGGAGATGAAAACAATACCGCATAATTCCATTGACGTGGTCCATATACGATTTCAACTTTATTAGTTGTTTCATATAATTTAACCTGGAATGTCCATAACTGATTAGCCGGCGGGCCGCCCCAATAATATTTCCCGCACATGTTTGTCCATTGAAAAGTACAGTTCCTGTATGGAGCTGAACCAGAGACTGATTGTGTCATAGCTCCAGCCGGACTGTAACCCCATGAACTCATAGTTAAGAAGCATAAATAACCTCCATAGGGAACAATATTTGGATTATAACTCATCAAATTACTTATTGAATAAGGTGCATACCATAATCCGTCATAGGTATAAGGCGGCCTGAAAATGACCATACCATTATCACAGACATTACACTGAGTGTAAGTAACACCGTCAAAAATAAACGGGAAACCGATATTAACTGATTTCTCGTATTCGCCCGACCAATATCCATCATTTGTTTGGTATAAAACGGTACCCCCTCCTTGCGGAACATAGGAACCGATCGAATAACCGAATATCAGGTCGGAAATCAATTGTGCCGATGAAGTTTGTGTAAACACAAAAGCCATCAGCAGTATCAAGGCAAATCGCTTGAGTATTTTGAATATCATAACATCCCTCCAATAATAATTGAACTTAAAAATTTAGCTAACATATTTTCCAAAATTTTTTTCCTCGTATAAGTTAAACTCAAACATCGTTAAGTTTAATTTGAAATTATATCATTTAACAAAAATAAATAAAAATATTTAACTATAAAATAAATATTAAAAATATTTTTAATTAAGATTGGTGTTGTTTAAATGTGTATAATTTCTATTTTACCACTCCTTTCTAAATTAATTTAACCCCGATTTTAAAATCATTAAAAAATCAACGAACCTTTACCCCAAAATTTACGCACAAATAATAATATTTTATTTTTTGCACAATTTTCCTTACTATAATGACACATGAACAGCAAAAAGGTCTCAAAAAATTTTCACTTTTTTTCTGTAATTTGACATTCAACACGCTTTAAATTCTTTTACTACATGTACTTATATTTAAAAAAATTTTTTTATTTTTTTTTATTCAGAATTAAAAATTTTTTATTTCCATTTAGTTCATCAAATTTTTTTTAATTTTACATATCTATTCCGGAGATTATTTTTTTTGGTTTCTCAATTCATAATAATGGAAAAATTTGATTTTAATACTTTTTCAAAATTAAAGAAACTTTTTGACCGCTCGTCTGCTGTGTTTCCATCGAGAATTTCCCTGTTTTTATGCATATTACTCGCTTCAGCCGGTATTGCATTGGGGTTGCTCACCAACTCACTTGCTGTAACAACAAATGGTTTAATAGCAGGCACTGAAATACTTAGTTCACTTTTATTTCTGTCAGCTGTAAATCAAAGTGTCAGAGCTCCGGATTATACTTTTAACTATGGGTACGGGAAATACGAGAGTATGGCTATACTTGCCGGGGCTGCTCTTTTATCATTATTGCTGATTTATACGATTATTGAAGCTGTAAAAGACTTTGGAACTCCGAATCCGGTAAAAAGTCATTATTTACTCATTTTTTTCTCTTTAGCTTCTTATTTGATAATCAGAAAAACAGCTTCTTTTCTTAAAAGTTCAGCAGAGAAATATCATATGCCCTTGCTTGCTTACGACGCAGACATCTGGAAACTGGACGGATACATTGAACTCTGTGTCTTATTTAATTTGGTGCTTGGTACTGTCCTCGCCCATTTCGGGCAGGAAAATTCAGGGAAAATGATTGATTCGTCGGCAGCTATTATTTTATTGATTTTTTCGCTGATGAATCAGCTAAAACACGGCAAAACGGCTTTGGACCAGCTTCTCGACAGAACGGTTCCCGAAAATATTCAATTCGATATTATAGCTTCGATAGCTGAAAACATTAACAGGATTTGCGAATTTAAATCTGTTTACACCAGGCAGTCTGGAAAAGATATTTTTATTGAAATTGACATTGTTATGCCCTGGGATTACACCCTCGAAGAAGCATATAAACTCGAAAAAGACATACATAATATACTTGTCGAAAAATATCCGACTGCATTACCGAGATTGTATGTAACACCCTGCAACCGCGATTGCATTCACCAGGAAAAATCGTTTTGCCCTATTAAATTAGCTAATGAAAAATTTAAAGAACAAATTTCCACCGAAAAAACAAAAAACATTAATAAAAATAGTTTAAATTTGAGATATGGGGAAAAGCAACAGCAGGCAGAATAAATCAATAACATCACCCGAATTTACTTCCGATGATGAATTTGAAGTTACGCTCAGGCCAAAAAGTTTCGATGAATTTACAGGACAGAAAAAAATCGTCGAAAACCTGAAAGTTTTTATCGAAGCCGCAAAGAAACGGGGCGAACAGCTCGACCACATTTTGCTCACTGGCCCGCCCGGACTCGGCAAAACTACACTCAGCTACATTATTGCCAAGGAAATGGAAACGAACATTAAAATCACATCGGGACCTGTTCTCGAAAAGCCGGGTGACCTTGCAGGCATCCTGACAAATCTTCAGGAAGGGGACGTGCTGTTTATTGACGAAATTCACCGCCTATCCTCGATTGTGGAAGAATACATGTACTCTGCAATGGAAGAGTTCAGACTTGACATAATGATTGATTCGGGCCCCTCGGCGAGGACTATACAATTAAATCTTCCGAGATTTACTCTTATCGGAGCGACCACACGTGCCGGATTGCTGACGGCACCTCTCAGGTCGAGGTTCGGTGTTTTCAACAGGCTCGATTATTACTGTACAGATGATTTAATCAAAGTCGTAAACCGCTCGGCTTCGATTTTGAAGGTGCCGGTTGACAAAGACGGTGCTTATGAAATAGCATCGCGTTCAAGAGGCACACCCAGAATCGCAAACAGGCTTCTCCGCAGGACGAGGGATTTCGCAGAAGTAAAAGGAAACGGAAAAATCACAGAGGAAATTTCTAAAATGGCTCTCTCCGCCCTCGATGTTGATGAATACGGCCTTGACGAGATGGATAAAAGAATTTTACTTACTATTATCGAAAAATTCAGCGGAGGTCCCGTCGGCATAAATACAATTGCCGCCGCAATTTCCGAGGAAGCGGGAACAATAGAGGAAGTTTACGAACCTTTCCTCATCCAGCAGGGTTTCCTCCAGCGTACACCGAGAGGACGTCAGGCTACGGAAATTTCTTACAAACATTTCGGTTTTACAAAAACTCAGAAAAATGATTCTTTATTTTGATTGTTGAAACATGGAATTTACAGGAAATATTTTTGCAAACATCCCTAAAAACTCAGAGCAGGAACTCTTCGAGGATTTATTCAAAAATGATTTTATCAAAATCGAAAGAATCATTTCTTATGGAAATTCATCAGATGAAAACTTTTGGTATGACCAATCTCATTCCGAGTGGGTTCTAATTATTCAAGGCTCTGCAACACTTCAATTTGAAGCTCATGAATTATTTGAAATGAAAAAAGGCGATTATATTTTTATTCCCCCTCACAAAAAGCACAGGGTAGATTCGACAGATTTGAATAAGCCCACAATCTGGCTTGCTATACATTATTAAAATTTTGTGAAATTTTTTTCAATACTTGTCAGTCTGAGTATAGTCGGAGAATGATTCATAAATAATTTTCATACTTCGACTCCGCTCAGTATGACAAATAAAACAATAAACTAAAATACTTTAATAAAAATCAATTCAATAAAATTTCACATTAATCAGAACGCTTTTCTCTCTCCCCTTATCATCGAGGCAGGTGATTTTATTGCTCACTGATTCAGGCATGAAAAAGAGCTTATCGTCAGGTTTGCATCTTTTCAGAAATTTATCGTTAACATACCAAAAAATATTTTTAACATCTTCCGAATATGCCGCCTGCAGCAGAATTTCCTGGCCAGAATTATTCTCGACGAAATATTCGAAATTTTCCGAAGGCGAAATTATTTGGGGACCCCCGTGCGTAAATCTTGCCTGGCAGTTCGGATTATGCGGCGGCGGTTTCTTAAAATCAACATTATTCAAAGTATTCCATAAAACAAGTTCAGGGTCATACACAGGATAAAGTTTTCTCTTGTATCCTGAATCGGGGAGACATTCGGGACAATACTGGATTGTTTCGTCATCGTTTACCCAAAACTCTTTATACAAATCGCAGACTTTAATTGACGAAACATTTTTTATATAATAGTCAGAAATAATTTCACTGCAATTCTTAGACGGAACCATGCCTGTTTCCGCACAGACCTCCCGAATCCCGACAACTTTAGGTTTTTTAAACCAGGTTCTTTTCGGGTTGTAGTCAATGGCATTGAACAAATCAAACAGAAGCGGCACAGCCATTTCCGCTCCTGAAAGATGCGGCGAACCTTTCCCGTCGAAATTTCCCATCCAAACTGCAATTGTGTAATCAGGATTGAATCCGATTGCCCATGCATCTTTTTTTCCGTAAGACGTTCCCGTTTTCCATGCGATTTTCGGCAGCCTTGTCCTGTTCAACAATTCGTTAGGAAAATCCGGCCTTCCGATATCTGATAATATTTGCGAAGTAATATAAACAGCACCGGGAGAAAATAATTTGACATGCTTTTGGTAATGAGTGTCGCTTACAAGGTAATTCAAATCATAAAGCTCTCCACCTCTTGCAAACGAAGTGAAAAGCTTTGCAAGCTGTTCCATCCTGACTCCGCACCCGCCAAGAATCATTGACAACCCCAGTTTGTTTCTCTGTTTAACTATATCCTGGAAACCTGCTTTTTCAAGCAATGATATGAATTTATCAAGCCCAATTTTTTGGAGCAATCTTACGGCAGGTAAATTCAGGGAATTTTCCAATGCAAATTCCGCTGTAACTTCACCGTGAAATTTCCGGGAATAATTCTCAGGTTCATATCCGCTGAAGTCCGTCGGTATATCGAGAAGTTTCATTTTCGGTGTCAGAAGCCCCAAATCGAAAGCGTAAGAATAAAGGCCTGCTTTGAGCGTCGAGCCGGGGGACCTAACAGCCCTCACCACGTCAACCTGCCCCGATGCCGCAGCATCATAAAAATCGGCAGAACCACAGTAAGCCACAACAGAAGAATTACTGTTATCAATTACTATGACAGCTCCATTTGAAACACCATAAGAACGTGCCCTCTCGACGTTGCTCTTCAAAAGAGATTCTGCTTTTTTTTGTATATCCGGGTCGAGAGTCGTTACGAGGTTATCACCGGAATAAGTATTCATAACATAATTACAAAACTGGGGAGCCACAGGAGTTATTTGATACCTTGCCGATGAAATCGGTTCATTCAGGGCATCTTCCAAATCCTGTCGCGGAAATACCTTCTCTCTTTCAAATTTTTTAATCCAGAAATCACGTTTATCTTTAGCTGTAGTAATCGAACGGTCAACCCTGTATAAATTCGGGTCATTCGGAATTACCGTCAACAATATTGACTGTGCGAGGCTCAGCTTTCGGGGCGGCTTGTTAAAATAAATATACGAGGCGGATTTTACTCCTTCGATATTGCCTCCATATGGAAGCGAGTTCAGATAAATTTCAAGTATTTGTTTCTTTGTATAATGAAGCTCGAGTTGAAATGCCCTGAGAATTTCGATTACTTTATTCAGGTATGTCCTGTTTGCAGGCCTCATCATTCTTGCAACCTGCATAGTAATAGTCGAAGCTCCCAGCACTCTTTTTCTTGAGAATAAATTTGAAAAAAATGCCCTGCAAATCGAAACGGGATTTACCCCAGGCTCCCAATAAAACCATCTGTCTTCTTTCGTAAGGATTGCTTTGATCAAATCGGGCGACACCTCATCGGGACTGCAGCGAAGCCTCCATTTATCATCTTTAGTCAGATATGCATTAAGCAGGGTTCCGTCGTTTGCCAAAATTACTTTTGAAAAAGGCTTCAAAGGAGGCAATGGGAAAGCTATATCAAAAGATACGCAAAGACAAATAAGCCCTGCCAATATATATAAAACAAGCCTCGAGTTTCTATTTAATTTAATGAGTTTCATGTTATAAAAGATATTATTCGTTAGTCGTTAGCAATTAATTTAAAAAAAATCATTCTAACCTAATTTGACTAACGATTTTCAAATATCGAATTATTTCTCCTTCTTCTCCTCACCGAATGTTGCAATCAATCCTTTAAGAAACTCCTCTTTCTCTTTTTTATTCAGCCACGATTTGGGATGCATCCATTTATAATAAATAACAGGCATGTCACCGATTCTGAATTCTTTCGCCGCTTTTTTACCGTCCCCGGGCTTCCATTCGCTCATATTCAGCTTCTCCCTTGCTTCGGACACATCGCTTGCAACCAACCACGATATTGGTGCAATATATGCGTAGATGGGCCATATTGTCTGATTGCTGTGACAGTCGAAACAGGCTCTCACGGCAAATCCTCTCGTCTTAGGCGAATCCCAGTCCGGCTCTCTTATTACGGGAGGATTAGTCCTGTCAACAGGTATGAACTGTATAACGACAAGAACAAAAATTAAAGCGAATAAAATTCTTTTTACTACTTTCTTTTTAAAAATCATAACAAATCCTCCATAAAAATCGTCGGTCAATAGTCGTTAGTCATTAGTCTTTATCTAATAAATTTCTCTTCGCATAGTTTTATTTAATTTTATGATTTTATCATAGCATTAATAATTTTGTTAAATTCTGAACATTTGTTTATTAATTCATTTACTTCTTCGTTCCTAAAATATTTAATTGTTTGGATTGTTACAGCATTTATTTAATCTCACTCTAAGAACCTTTTGCTATGTATAAAAATTTTGACAAATCGTGTCTGTATTTCTTTCAAAACCTTCTGAAATATTGTTGGAAATTGATACAACTGCTCTTAATATCTGGTCTCTAAAACTATAATCCCTGATTTTAGAAAAAACACAATAAAGTCCAAAAGCTAAATCCTGAGCCTTCTGCCAAGCAATTATATCTTCAAAACTTGTTATTTTCATGTAATATCATAATCATTAATTAAAAAACCACAATTCATCAGCCCATTGCCTTTTATTTCAACTTTTCACCTCTCTTCAAAAGGATACTGTCTGCCGACTTCCGACTTCCAACAACCGACTATTGACTATCTATTATTACTCATTTCATAACATAAACCATTCCTGCTCCATTGTATGAATGGTACTCCGGATTATACATAGCTTCCGCTCCTATTGCAGGCTTGCTGAATCTACCGCGATTAACCACACGGACAAGATAATAATAGTCTTTTGTCGAATTACCTGCTAAATTTGTGAAGAGCAGAAGCCGGTCATCTCGCACATCAAGATAATTAATCGGAAGCGGATATTTCACCTGCCAGTTTAAATCGGCAGATGTCGTAAGCCTCGGATTTTCAATTTCAAATCCCGAAGGAATCATATCGGTTATGACGACATTATCCGCAGAACGTTCGAATCCCGATAACTCGATTTTGCAAACTACAAGCTCTCCCTGGTAAAAATCATTGCCAATTTCCTTTTTCGTCCTGTAATCGTAAAAATACTTTCTAACTCTCATATATGAATCTTCATTTTTAACCTGCTCATTGAGCCTTATTCCTTCAGTATTCCAGAAATAATACAACTCTCCGTTTCCGTTCCCTTTCAGATATACATTTGCTCCGCTCAGAGTTTGGTTGCTTAATGAAACATCCTTCCCGTCATATTCACCGATTTTGTTTTTGCCGGCAAAAACCTCGACCTTGACATTTCCGTTTGCCTTACTTGCGGCAGCTTTTCCAAGTGCAAGAAAAGCGAAAGCAGCTTCCTGTGTAGAATATGTATTATCAAGTTTCTCGGTCAGATATTTTACGATATACGGTATTTGCTTATTATTCGGGTCAACTTCCAAAAGGACATTCAGCATTATCGCATTTGCCCTGATTTCCGAATCGAAGCACCCGCCTGTCAGCCTGTCCGTTATTTCCGAATGATAACTTCGGGGCAGAACTTCATAATAACTTGCCCAGTTACCCATCAAAGCATAAGCACCTGCCAGCAGGTATTTCGAATCGTTCGATACTAATCCCGGCTTTGACTTATAATAATTCATCGTTGCTATATCTCCCCTCCCGTCGAGAGCAAGAACATAGAGCGAATAAAGAATTTCTTTATTTGCAATTTTAATTATAGTCCTCCTGTTCCCTTCATAAGTAATATAATCACAAGTGCTGTGCTCTTTGGCTTTCCTTGAAATATAATTGAGCAGATTATTCAGCACCTCTTTTCTTACCTCAAAGCCGGCTTTCTGTGCTTCGATGAGGAAATGAGCGGCATAAACGCTTCCCCACCAGTTTGAATATGTTCCTCCCTGCCAGTAAGCCATAGAACCGTCGTACAACTGCATTGACTCTATCTTCCTGATTCCTTCTTTTACATAATAAACCGGGTTATAAGTTTTGTAGAATTCAGGAGCTACAAGCTGTGCGAGTTCCTCGAAATACAATTGAGGAAACAACTTCGAGACTGTCTGCTCTATACATCCGTAAGGATATCCGACAAGATATTTCAACTGTTTCGCAAATTTCAAAGCAGGGAACCTGCTTAAGGTAAGTTCGGTTTTTTGTGTTCCGTACAAAAAGTCTCCCGGAATATTAAATGTGGCATAGCTGCCTCCGCGAACGACTCCTGTACCCGAAAAATTCATATAAGGTGAAACAGGCCTGACGCCGATATCCACATCTACCTTAACCTTTGCCATTCCCGATGTCTCGATGACGATTTTTCCATTGCCGACTACCGAACCGGTTTTAATCGTATATATCACCTGCTTTGTAGCATTGGCATCAATCTCAGCATACTCCGAAGATGATGAAACTATATTTATCGGTCCCTCGACTTTAACATATACTTTTGCCTTGCCCCGCCTCGATGTAGTATTAATCAATGTTACGGGCATTACAAGAGAATCGTTCTGTGCAAGGAATCTTGGAATTTCAGGCTCGATAACCAAATCGTCTGCGACTTTCATGTGTTCTTCCGCCGAACCGAATCGTGGTCCCGAATAAGCCACAGCCATCAATCTCACATCGCCGTTAAATTGAGGAATGTCGAGAGGAACTTTGACTATACCGCTCCCGTTCGTTTTCAGAATACCGCTCCAGAAAGCAAGCAGTTTGTATCTTTTACCTGTAATAGGGTTGGTCCTTTTCTTCAGCATTTCAGCAAGCATTTCCTCGCCGCCTCCGGCTGATGAATTTGCGGCAAGAATTTCGGGAAGAAGCAATTTATATAAATCGTAGCCCTCGACTTTCAACTCGCGTTTAGCATACATATACCCATAAGGGTCGGGAGTTTTGAAATTTTTCACCTGCAAAATCCCTTCGTCAACCGCGGCAAGAGTAACATATATATTTCTCTCCCCTATGGTTTTCACAGTTATAGTCTGCTTCGTATTCGGCTTTATTTTTTCCGGAGCAATAATTTTTACGGGAAGCTTATTCTCTTTCTTATCCACCTTCATCGAAGTATAGCCATGCCCGACAAAAAACGGCGTGGAATTATCAACAGTATGTTTCTTGAACAAGGTTGCCGACACATAAACATTAGGCATATATATATCCCTAACAGGAACATCTATTTCAACCGATTTGGTTTTCATTTCCACATACTGATAATCATATACTCCGTTCCTCTCAAACGAAACGAGCAATTTTCCGGCAAAAGGACAATTGAAAAGAATTTTTGCCTTATCACCTGGTTTGTATTGTTCTTTATCGAGAACTATGTCCACTCTTCCTTCTTTGTCAACTTCAAATGACGATGCCGTCGTTCCCGCCCATCCGTAAGCATAAAATGACATTCTCTGCTCCTCTGTCTCTCCTTCTTTGGAAACTCTAAGCTCGTACCTTCCTGACTTGCCGGCAAAGAAAGAAATATCCTTTACTCCCCCGTTCAGGCTCATATTTCTCTGCCATTCCGTTATTTCCTTTTCCTCCGATGCATAGAAAAACCTGTTATTATTATCTTTCTTCAAAACTGTTTGCCATTCATAACGAACGAGTTTCACAGTCGCATTGAAATTTCTTATAGGCTTGTCGCTATGGTCAACCACTGCCACCTTACAATGAATATTTTCATTTGTCCCGAAATAATAACCGGGAGACTTTATTCCAATGAAATAATCTTTCGGATAAATGTTGAACGATGCTACCCTGTTAACGGTCCTACCCGTCAAATCGAATAGATTGATGTAAGCATAGCAAACAACAATTCCGCTTCCCTTGATATCAGGCGGTACAGTATATTCGATTCTCGCTTTACCGTTATTATCCAAATATCCGTCTGATGTTTTTTCCTCATAAGTTGGGTTTTTCAGAGTAGAATTATTAAAATCAAAATCGGGAAATCTTTTGCTCTTGAACGGATGTTGACTCAGGTTGATATGCGATTCGTACTTCAATCCCGAAGCCTTTGCCCCGAAGAGAAATTCTGCGTTTATATCAATCGGTACTTTATCCCCGGGAAAAGCCACATCTTTAGCCGCTTTCAACATCAACCTGATTTTATCCGGAACAAAATCCTCGACGCTGAATTT
>DAHXMP010000368.1 GCA_027371665.1 Bacteroidota bacterium
AGAAATAAATAAAGTAATATTTGAAACTAACATTTTGTTTAAATTTGCATCAAACGATATATAAGGATTTACTCAGAAATATAATTTATAATATAGATTCTTTCTTTCACGATAAAATTTCACAAAAATATTTTTTTAAAATAAAACAGGTGTTGACAATGAAAAGAATCGCTGTGGCATTAGCCCTATTTTTGCTTTTAAGCTTATCACCGCAATTTGTTTACTCACAAGAAATACAGGTTCCAATTGATAAAGATAATAAGTTATACATAATTGATGCCGACATGGAATCAAAGCTTCAGCTTTTTACCGAATATCCGCACTTTATTGATGCAAGGCTTTATCAGAATCCCGACGGAAATTTTGTTCTCGAAATCACTTATAAAGTTGACGAAAGAACAATGCATCAAAGAAAAAATATGAGTGCGTCTGAAGTTGCTGATTTACGCAATAAAGTAACACAGTGTATCCTGGAAAAATGCCCTGTCGTGTTAATAAATCATGAGGGCCGCTCATCTTTTCTTTGGGGAACGACCCTGCTCGGATTATGTGCCTGGGACTGGATGGTTCCTGAAATGCTGGAAATTAATGGATCATCGTCATATATGGCTCTCTACCTGGCAACAGCATCTATGAGTTTTTTCGTTCCATTTCTTCTTACCGAAAATGCAGAAGTTACTGATGGAGAAGCCTCTCTCGGAATTTTCGGCGGCGTTATGGGTATTTTTCACGGAATAATGTTCAATTATTTGTTTAAAGATAATTTCACGTCGGGTACTTTCGCACTTATGTTTTGCACGAGTATAGCCGAGTTAACCGGCGGATATTACTTAGCAAAAAGTACGAACATGACCGAGGGTAAAGCTAATGTTATTTCGACGATAATGACGTTCGGTACGGGATATGGTTTTGGATTGCCTTTCGTATGTAATGCTAAAGACGAGAAAATTTATATGGCAGGAGGATTATTGGGAGGAGGCTTAGGTTACTTTGTCGGAAATTATTTAAGCAATTCCCAGAATTATACAGTGGGTGATGCTTCTGTGCTTTCCAACTGCGGTTTATTGGGTGCTTATTTTCCGATGATGATTAATGTTCTTACAGATACAAAGAGTGGGGATATTGTTGTCGGCTCGGTACTATTGGGTACCACAGCAGGCTTATACATCGGCGACCGCCTTGTTGTGGGAAAAGATTTCACAAAGAGCCAGGGAACATTCATATCAATCGGGACCCTTGCCGGAGGATTGCTCGGAG
Organism: Bacteroidota bacterium; assembly: GCA_027371665.1. Taxonomy (GTDB): domain Bacteria; phylum Bacteroidota; class Ignavibacteria; order Kapaibacteriales; family UBA2268; genus DAHXMP01. The sequence continues at coordinate 1,258 of DAHXMP010000368.1, forward strand.
GTGCATTGGGATATGCAATCGAAGGAAATAACATGAGCTCAAACGGAAAGATGATTACTATGCTCAGTGCTTTTGGTGCTTTGGGTGGATTTACAATTATGTATGAATTCTTCAAGGATAAAGCCAAAGTACCTGACAGCAGGACATCCCTCGAATTTGAATTTAATCCCGGAAGCTATGCCGCCTCCCAATTATTCAAAAATTCAAAAAGCTTTTATCAACCTTATGTTCCGATGGTTGGAGTAAGGTATAGATTTTAATAAAATCTGGGAAAAACTACAATATATCAGCACAAATTTTTGCATTTTTATGCATATATTAAAAACACGGATAAAACCTATGCATATCATATACTATAAAATCAACTCAGATCTCCAGGTATTTATCCAGTTCCCATTGGGTAACGCGGATGCGGAAATCGTCCCATTCCTCAGTTTTTGCCCTGACGTATTTCTTCATCATATCTTCACCAAGAACACTTGCGATAACTTCGTCCTTAGTTAAAGACCTGATTGCATGCCAGAGTGAATAAGGCAAAACTTCTATGTGTCGTTTTTCCAATTTCTCGGAATCGAACTCGAATACGTCTTCCTCGACAGGTTCGGGAGGTACCATTTTATTCTTAATTCCATCCAGGCCAGCCTTCAGGAGAACTGCAAAGTCGAGGTACGGATTTGAGCTTGGGTCAGGACACCTGATTTCGAGCCTCGTTGCTTTCTCTTTTCCGGGGCTGTAACGGGGAACTCTTACGAGTGCAGAACGGTTAATTTGTGCCCAGCAGATATATGTGGAAGCTTCATATCCGGGAACGAGTCTCTTATATGAGTTAACCAGCGGATTTAAAATTGCACTCATTCCTTTGACATGGTGCATCTGACCAGCAAGAAAATGATAAGCGGTTTTCGACAGCTTATATTTATCTTTAGCATCGAAAAACAAGTTCGTTTTCCCGTCGAGCGAAAACAGGCTCTGGTGAACATGCATACCGGTTCCATTTACACCTGTTATCGGCTTAGGCATAAACGTTGCAAGCAAGCCGTGTTTTTGTGCAACAGTCTTCAAAGTGGATTTCATCGTCATAACACGGTCTGCCGTTGTCAATGCAGGACCATACCTGAAATCTATTTCATGCTGTCCGGGAGCAACTTCATGATGACTTGCCTCGACATCAATTCCCATAAACTGCAAAGCTTTCATCATATCACGCCTTACATCGAATCCGAGGTCGAGTACCAAATCGAAATACTGGCCCCTGTCATGAGTTTCGATAGTTTTATCAGATGACGTCTTTATTTTGCCGTTTTCCATCTTAAACAGGAAGAATTCAAGTTCAGGGCCTGTATTATAAGAGAAGCCCATTTTCTCGGCTTCTTTAATAACTTTTTTCAGAATATATCGCGGGTCACATTCGTAAGGCTTTCCGTCAGGAGTATAGACATCGCATAGTACCCTTGCTATGTTTTCTCCGTTATAACTAAGCCATGGAACGACAGAATATGTATCCAGGTCGGGATGAAGAAGCATGTCACTTTCAAAAATTCTTGTAAATCCTTCAATCGAGGAACCATCGAACCATAAACCCGTTTCAACGGCATCCTTGAATTTGCTGGTCGGAATGGTAACGCTTTTTGACATCCCCATTATATCTGAAAATTGTAAATTGATAAATGAAACATGGTCAGCTTTGAGCCTGTTCATTATATCTTTGCTCTTACCGCTTTTTGCCATAAATATACCCCCTGAAAAACAAATTTATAAAGATTTGGTTTGTTTCGATTATGAAATCGCTTACTTTTAAATCGTCGCTTTTATTTGAGCGAAATTCAAAATGATCTAAGCTTATTATCTGACTTTATGCTTCAGATAACTATTTTATCGAGGTCCGTTTCAATTTTAACAGAATGAGGTATCGGTGAAACGTCCTTACCCAGATTAATAATTTTGGGTTTGTAAGTTTTGTTTTTGACCTTTTCCTGCAAAAGCATCAAGCCCTTTAAAATGCCTTCCGGACGCGGCGGGCACCCGGCAACGTAAACGTCCACCGGTATAAACCTGTCAACTCCCTGTACTACAGAATAACTTCTGAACATCCCGCCTGTCGAAGCACAAACTCCCATTGACATTACCCATTTTGGGTCAGGCATCTGGTCATATATCTTTCTTACAACCCAAGCCATCTTATAAGTTACTGTCCCGGCAACGATAAGGAAATCGGACTGGCGCGGGGTCATCCTGAACACTTCCGAGCCGAAACGTGCTATGTCGAAACGGGGGGCTGCGACCGCCATCATTTCGATTCCGCAGCAGGATATGCCCAGCGGCATAGGCCACATCGAGTTCTTTTGTGCCCACCTGACAACGGATTCAAATGTCGTCGTAATAAAGCCCTGTCCGTCAAATATATTCTCTAATCCCATTTCAAAGCCCCTTTCTTAATCACATAGATGTATCCCGCAAGTAAAAGAACGATGAACAAAAGCATAGCTATAAATGCAGACGAGCCAAGCTCTTTGAACTGAACTGCCCAGGGATACATGAATATGATTTCAATATCAAAAATAATAAACAGCATTGCGACCATGTAAAATTTAACCGAAAAACGTTCTCTTGCAGTTCTGACAGGAGGCATTCCGCTTTCGTAGGTTGACGCTTTCTCCGCTGTTCTTCTTCTTGCTCCCAGCCACTCTGCAAGGAACAAAAAAGTAACACCTATAACAAACCCGAAAACCACCATGAATATCAGCGGCAAATAATTAACCAACATCATCTCCTCCTCAACACAATCTATTATTTTTTAAACTTCAAAATTATTCACTTTTGCCGTAAAATCCAATTCATTTGTAATTCACGTATAATAATTCTGAAAATTTCATGAATTATCCAAAAAAAGTACAAGGTTACAAAATATTATTTTCTTGAATTATGAAAATTCTAAGTTTATTAAGAATGACATTTTTAATTTA
>DAHXMP010000165.1 GCA_027371665.1 Bacteroidota bacterium
ATCATTTGTTTCAATTCACCCGGAAACGTACATTACCAGCATTCGGTTGACGGCGGTAATTCATGGTCTGCCGATACCGAACTCGTTCACACAAGTTTAACTCAATTTGCATTCCCTTTTATTGCAGTAACCGGACAGGCACTTCATCTAATCTGGACAGACAAGAGGAGCGGGCACGGAGCAATATATTACAAACGTAACCCCACAGGCAATTCAGGGACATTAGTCAACGGTATAACCATAACAACTATCCCTGCACAGTTATGTATAGGCGGAAATTTTGAACTAGAATATAATACATCGGGTACATTTTTCGGCGATAATGTATTTACAGCACAGCTCAGCGACGGAACAGGAAGTTTTGCTAATCCGATTGACATCGGAAGCGTAAATGCTACAAGCTCGGGAACCATAAGTGCCGCCATTCCCACAAATATATTTCCGGCAACCGGCTACAGGGTGCGTGTCAATGCATCATCGCCTCCTGCAACGGGAATAGACAACGGATTCGACATTACCGCAAACTCACTGCCCTCACCTAAAATAAAAGGTGTTTTTGCGGCATGCTGGAATACATCGCAGACTTATACTGCAACCTCAGTTCCCGGTCATTCTTATCTTTGGACGATTGATGGAGGCGATATTGAAGGACCTGCCAATCAAACAGAAATTTCAGTTCTCTGGAATACATCGAATACAATCGGTACGGTTAATCTGACAGAAACGATTAACAGCACCGGTTGCAGCAATACTGACACCAGGCAGGTTGCTGTAAATCAGTGGCCTCCTGCAGTTATCCAGGGACTGCCTGCGGGATGCCGGAATGCACTGCAAACATTTTCCACCATTTCATCGGCTCAACTTGCATATAAATGGACCGTTGACGGTGGTACTGTAATCGGTCCCGATACCGACAGCCTATTGACGGTTCAGTGGCTGACGAGCAAATCGAGCGGGACAATAACAGTGGATGTTTTAAATATAGCTACGGGATGCACCAATACTCATACACATGTAATTGCAATTAATCCTCTTCCTGTGCCTGTAATTTCAGGTTCTAAGAAGGCATGCAACAAAAGCACCAAGATTTACTCGGCTAACCCTGCCGACGGCAACTCATATTTATGGAGTGTCAGCGGCGGAGACATTATCGGTGATAACAACATGCCGGATATACAGGTAAACTGGAACACAACAGACTCAGCGGGAACAGTTACGCTTGTTCAGACTATTGATTCTACGAGCTGTCTTGATTCTACATCAGAGGCAGTTAAAATTATTCCGCTTCCTCAGGCTGAAATATCAGGACAGGATACTGTCGAAAAGGGAAGTAAATATACATATTCCGCAAGTATGACTGACGGAACATACAAATGGAAAGCAGTGAACGGTGTTATAAGCGGTGCCGATACAAACCAAACTGTTGATATTACATGGTCATCAGGCAACAGCGGGACGGTTTATTTAACGGAAGCCAATAATGATGGCTGTATTGATTCGGCTACATTCGATGTAGCTTTCTATGTTACATCAGTTAGGGATGAAAACACCCCCGGAATTTTGTTAAACATAGCTCCAAACCCGGTAATCGGAAGTGCAGAAATCGAAATCACTTCTGACAGAACCATTAAAGCAGGTGTGCAAATTGTAAATTCAATAGGAATAATTGTTAACGATTTCGGTGATGTCATTCTCAATCCCGGAACTCAGAAGCTAACATGGGAAGGCACAGACGGCTTGTATTTCGTAAGAATCAATGCCAACGGAAAGTACTTAATAGGAAAATTCGTGATAATGAAGTAGGGTTGTTCTGAAGAAAAGATAAAAAAATAAAATTATGAAGATATTACAATTTTAGAAATAAATCAAGGCACACACTACTTCCATTAGCAATGATATTGATTACACTCGCCCTTGTGTTCTATTCGCTGGGGATTTGGGCGGAGAGAATAGTAAAATACCTGAAGGGCTGGCATGTTGCCGCATTCTGGGCGGGCTTCCTGTTCGACGTTTCAGGCACATGGACTATGAGAATCATAGCAACCGCCAAAGTAAATGTCTCAATAATGCACGCAATAACCGGACAGATTGCAATCTGGCTCATGTTTGCCCATGCAGTCTGGGCTACATGGGTAATCATCAAGGGGAGCGAAAACGTAAGGGAAAAATTCCACCGCTTCAGCCTCTTAGTCTGGCTCGTATGGCTGGTGCCTTATTTCGGGGGCATGTTGCTCGGCATGAGCAACCACCGGAACTAAAATATTTTTTTTTCATCAAAGATTTTGTTTCAAAGCATTAATTTCATCATTTTGTTAAAAATGAATAATTGAGTATAGATTTTATGTTTTTAAATGTTCAAACGTGGATTTGGAACAGATTAATTTTGAAAATCAACTATTAAAGTCGTCATTTTAATAATTTTGAATTGCTAAACTCTGTTATTTTAACAGTACATCTGTATTTGGTGCATTTTTTTATATATTGTACAATAATTTAAAATTTATTGATCTGTTTGTTAATTTTTTTTTAACTTTTCAGGATGGCGCCAGAAATTTTGTTGGCTAATATAGGAATAGGT
>DAHXMP010000167.1 GCA_027371665.1 Bacteroidota bacterium
CTATTTATTTAAGTCTGTTATATAAAACAACTGCTAACCCTAAAGCTATTAACCATCCTATAGCTTTGTTTATTCTTATAATATCTTCATCAGTATTTGCTAATTTTGACAAAAATTGACTAAATTTTAATAGGGCAAAAATGAAAAGAGATAGTCAAAAAATAAGAAAAATATTTATAATGATTGTGCTTTTTATCATCTCTGGCACTAATTTTTTATTTTCATCAGATTCAAAAATAATTCCAAATGATTCTAATTTTCAACATTATAATTTTGCTTTAGATTCTCTTAAACAAAGCATTAATAATCTAACTTGTCTCTATCAAACACGATTTTCTGATTTTTTGATATGGATGTCAATATTAACTATTTTCATTATTGCAATGGTTACCGCAGGTTTTTTTAGTTCAAGAGGTATTGCAAGAGATATAGCCTCGAAAGAATTATCAGAATTTAAAGATATAAAAGAAAATCTCAGAATACAATTCGCTTCAAATATTAAAAGTCTTGAAGCATTGAAAGGTTTATCAGATGAAGCATTAAATTTAACCAAAGAGAATAAAAATGAATAACATTTTAGATTTTTTAAATATAAAAGATAGAGTTACCGCTCCAAATAATGTTGTTGATGAAATAAGTCAATTAAGTGAAAAATTATTATATGAGACTGCTACTGTAGAAGACTATGAAAAATATATAAAATTACTTCAAGAAGGAGGATTTACAAAACAACATATAGACGAGGGATTGAAAAAGCATAAAATATCAAATTGGAGTAAATTTTTATTAGAAGCAAAACTTGCAAATACTGATGAAGATATTATAAGAATAAACAAAGCTATAGGATGGTTAATAGCTTTAGGGTTAGCAGTTGTTTTATATAACAGACTTAAATAAATAGTAGTATTAAATTATTTCTTTCTTCTCTTATACACAATCTTTTTAACATCGCCTTTAGGCTTGTAATTCACAAGACATTTGTCATCACCAACGGCATTTTGTATTGTCCGTGAAAAGCCTATATCAGTCTTGCCACGTTTATTATATTTGTAGCTGTACTCTGCGAGATAGAACGGTAGATATTTTTTAGATATTGCCCTAAAATTTCCTTTGATTCCGTTCTTGAGCAAGCTCCAAAAACCCTCGATTGTATTTGTGTGAATGTTACCACGTGCAAACTCTTTTTGATGATTAATTGTCAAGTGTGGAACTACTTCATCGAATTTTTGATATGATGAAAATTCATCAGTAATGAGAACCGCCCCATCCTGTTTAACGTACTGCCTGAACATAGCAAGCAAATTTCGTGTAGTTAATTTCTCAATTACTTTTGTTGATACAAGTCCGCTGTCTCTGGATACGATTCCGACAACGGGAACTTTACGAGTGCCTCTGCCACGTTTCGATTCAACCCTGCTTAATGTAGGGATATAATCAGGCAATTTGATTTTTGATTGTCGTTTGCGTGGACTGCCTCCCAAATATGCCTCATCCATTTCAACGATACCTTCTAAAAATTCCGCCTGGTCTAACATTGCACAACGAACCTTCATTGCATTAAACCATGCCGTTGTTTGTGTAATATCTAAATTCCGAGCTATCTCCCACGATGAAATACCCATTTTTGAATTAATCATCAAAGCAATAAGTTGAAACCAAACCGGCAATTCTAAATTTGTATTTTCAAAAATTGTGTCCACGAGGACACTGAAAGATTTATCACAATTATTACATTGATAGCGGTATCCCCTTTTTCTTTTTGTGATTCTTTCCACTTCGTTACAATACGGGCAAATAGGGTGATTGTCCCAACGTACCTCTTCAAGATGTTTAAGGCATTTTTTCTGTGTATTGAATCTCTTTTGTAATTCACGAAAGTTCATAAAATTAACCTTTTATAATTTGACAGAATTTATTATTTTCGTAAGTTCAATTCATAATTTTCTCAAAGGAGACATCATGGCAAAATTAGGTCTTTATGGTTTATCTGGTGTTAATTCGCCCTTACCTCATCAAATCGCTGTCAAAGAACTATTATGTTATATTGATAAAAAATTGAAAGACAATTATTCTCAATATGACGTTGTGTCCGAATCTGATGTTCGTTCTTTAAATGAAAATGAACCATATTTTAATAAAAATTCAGATATTGTTATCTGGAAAAAATCAAAAGAACATATTGAAAAAATCACAGAACCAGTTATCATAATTGAAATAACAAATAAACCATTTCCCGCTAATTTATATGATACCAATAATTATGATATAAATAAGATTGAATCATATTTTCTTACTTTCCCTTCACTAAAAGAAAGTATTTTATATAATTATAGGGAAGCAGATACCAGTAAAAATACAATTCGATTTATAAGAGCTAAAAATAATGTTACACCATTTAGGGAACTCGGCACTCATAAAATTCAAAAATTTGGTATTATACTTCCAACATACCTTTTATAGATTTATCAAAAATTAAACCTTCAACATCTAATTGAAACCCTGAATAATCTGTCGGGGGATGAAATAAATGGTCATCATCAAAGCCGCAATGGACATTAAAATCTCCAATCAGTCCTTCGGAATCTTTTTTAGGATAATATCGAATTTTAACAACGTTCCCATTTAATACAGCTAAAATTTCACCTTCAATGATTTCACCGTAATACTCACCAAATCCCCGTAATTTTACTTTCGGGAAAATATTTTGTTCTGACATAATGACACCTTAAAAAATATTTTTAAAATTGACTTAAATTTCTTATATTTATTTTATTTTTGGCACGGATTTTATGTAACTATATATAATTTTATACGATTATTTAAACATCGCTGTCAAGTTCTATATAGGTGCGTAATAAATTTCAACTTCAGTTGTAAGTACTCTTGTTGTGAAATCAACAGTTGATTTAACAGCAACGTTAACAGGTGAATTTTGTGCCATGATATTTGAAGCAACGTTTCCCCATAGATTTCTATCCATTGCCCATGGATTTGTACTTCTGTTTACCGAACCGGCAGGATAGCCTTGCACACCCGCGGCATTGTTTATTGAAGTTCCTTCGTTTGTACGAAGGTCAGGTTCCCCAGCTTGTGGTACTGCATACCCACCGGCATGTATATTGACGAGAAATACTTTATCGGGATATGCTTCTGCCAATTCGTTTGCCATTCTATGTCCGTCCGGGCAATATCCGCAATGTATTCCTGTAAACTCTTCGAGAATGACGTTTCTTTTTTCAACTTGGGTACTAACCCATTTCTGGGCATTTGATTGATATAGCATTAATGCTATACAAGCTATTATAGTAAATAAATACTTCATATAATTAATCCTTAAAAAAAATAATAACACAAAAAAAATTATTGCTTAACAATCCTTCATTCAAATTAAAATAATACTACTCTCGTTTACTTAATTGTAGAAATTCAAATTATTCAAATTGGATTGCGGTTTTCAGATGTATTTTTATTCTTTAAATATTCCTTTTTCATCAAAACTCAAAATATCATAATTAAATTACACAAAATTATTTAATAACAAAAGAAAAAAAATTGAAGATATTAATAAGGGATATTAATTTTTTAATTATTTAATTTTTTTTTCAATATTATTAGGAAATGGTCACCCAAAGACTTAAAAAATGGGAGCTTGCTGAAAAAATTATCTAACTTAATTATAAAGTTAAACAATTGAGAATGCTTAAAAAAAAATAATTCTACCGGTTTAGCAGGGATAAGAAAAAGGGGCAGAGCTCTGTATTCGATAAGTTCAAAATTTTTTCCAAAATAACTGAAAAATTTCTTTGGTGTATAATAACGGCATTCAAACGAAAAAGGAGTACCGGCAACTTTTATTATTAATGGTTTTTTATTTATTCTTCTGAATGCAGTCTTAAATTTTAGAATCATTGAATATAAAATATTTTCTGCTATTGAAACTCGGTTCATAACAGATATTATCAAATATCCACCGGTTTTAATAAGTTGTTCAATATCCTGAGCAAAACTCTCTAAAGATTTAATACAGTTCAATCCCCCGAAAGATGAGTATACACCGTCGAAGACTTCGTTTATTGATGATATTCTTTCGATTGGCAAACATTCGAACCTGCAGGATTCAATAAGATTTTCAATTTCAGCTTTTTTAATTGATTTTTTAATCATTTCATTTGAAATATCAGTACCAAAAACTTTAATGCCGCATTTTGCAAGATGAATTGCTTCGTCTCCGGTACCACATCCTAATTCAAGAATTGACATTCCTTTCGAATAAAATTTTTTTAAATAACTAAGACTGACATTTCGCATGTAAGAAAACACAATTCTTGATTCATTGTAATCATCATATTCATTTGAAAGAAAATCCCAGGAATGGGAAAGCTCTTTAATCGCAGGTGAATCACCGTTTTCTGAAGCCATTATTTTATTAATGAATAAAAAAATTTATAAGTTTTATAAGCTGATTTATACAAATTCAATTTAATATTATCAAATATATTATTTTTATCCGGATAATTGAGTAATTGTAATTCTTTTGTTAAAAGTCTTCTAACCAGCCTGTAAAACAGCAATGAATATTTTGTTTTAAAAATTAAACGTGCGTTTATATCGGTAAAGAATTTATTCTTATTTATAAGTTCCGATTTAACCTCATCATAAAATTGAGTTCCTTCAAGCGGAAATGCTATCGTTATTCCTGCATGTTTTGGTACTGCTTCTTTGAGTAATTGCCTTGTCAGGTCAATGTCTTCAGTAGTTTCACCGGGATAGCCCAGTATGATGAAATAATTGACTTCAATTCCATGAGCTTTAGCCATATTTGTAGCTTTTCTTATTTGGTTGGTATTGAAACCTTTAATCATAGAATTAAGAATCTTATCGGAGCCTGATTCCGCACCGAACCAAATCTTGAAACAACCAGATTCTTTTAATAGTAAAAGTGATTCATCATCAACCAAATCAACACGCGATAAACATTCGAATTTTATCCGGATGTTTTCTTTTATGATTTCATCGTGAAACTCTTTTATCCATTTCCTGTTCAATCCAAATATGTCATCATTAATCCAGTATCTTTCAGGATTATATTTGTTATTAAGATATTTAATCTCATCAACAACATTTTTCGGGCTTCTGGTTCTGTAGCAGGAACCAAAAACTGGTTTTGAACACCAGGAACATTTAAACGGGCAGCCCCGTGATGTCATTAAAAACATTGTTTTATAATTTCCTTTAGTATTCCATGCACTAAAGTATTTGCTAAAATCCACTAAATCACGTGCGGGAAGAGAAACAATGTCCAGTTCTTTTATTGATTCTCTTGGTGTAAAACCTTCTGTTGAAAATATACCCGGGATGCTTCTTATATCCTTATTCCCTTTATAGATTGCTTCCATCAAATCAAAAGCTGTTTCTTCACCTTCACCTACAACAACCAAATCAACCCCGTTATCAATATAGAACTGAGGTTTAATGGAAGGGTCGGGACCTCCGGCAATAACAATTGAACCAAATTTTTTTGCAATTTTTATCATTTCGAGTGCATTTTTTTTGGTCGGTTCAATAATATAAATACCAACAATCGGAGGACTTGTTTTTATTAGATATTTTCTGAAATCGTATGTCGTTTTTTGAAAAGTAGTGTCGAAGAAATCAATTCTATATCCTTTATCTCTTAAATAAGCTCCGACATACAAAGGCCCCAGCGGAACATTGGGTTTCATAATCTTTTTTTCCGTTCGGGATGCATTTAAATAAAATGCATGAGTCAGGAGTATGTCCGGCTGTACGGAATTATATCTGGAGGAGGATAATTTCATCAGCATAACCTTTGTTCTCAGAGCCGAACTGTATTCCATATCACAGTTATCGAACCTTTTTAACAGGAAATCCTGTCTTAGAGAGCCATTCGGAGGTTTTACATATTTATTGTTTTTTGAGTCCAATGATTTTTTTCTATTATTGATAATACCGAGCTTTTTCCAATGAGATGTATAAACATTTATTAGCCTGTTCTCGAAATAATTTTTTCTAAATATGATGTTAGTAATAAAAATAAATGAATTGATAAAAAGTTCAAATATATATTTTAGAAAACTAAAGTTGAAAAAAAATGGTTTGATTAAATCATTTCCCTTGAATTCATGAAAATAATTTTTTATCCATGAATTTTGTTCGAGAAGTTTATTATAAATTTTTAATCCGAATACCGGTTTTGCATAGAAAGTTTCAATAGCAACAAATTCATTTATATCATTTATTTTTAAATCTGATTCGTCAATGTAATAATTACAGCAAAAATATCTAAAGTTGAAATTCCTGCCGTTAAATGATACAATTTTTCTGAGAATGTGTATTAAACTTCTGCATATCCAAAGCCTGTTCTTCTTCGTTATAACAAGAAAGTCGAAATCATCATTTTGTGACATACATCCTTTAGAAGCTGAGCCTGTCAGCAGAAGACATCGGACAAAAGGGAAACTGGCAATTATCCGGGAAACAATTTTAATTTTTTTTAAATTTTTATAATAATTCTCTTCTCCTTTTAATCTTTTTCTTATTAAATTTTCCTTGCCTGCCGGATAGATAAAATCATCTTTTATTTCTACAAATTTTTTTTCATTTAAAGTACTAATTATTGTATCAATATTTTCAAGATTTGAAAGCCTTGCCAATTCATGCTTTTTTAATGTATAATCAAAAAGTTCAAAGTAAGAAATTAGCTGTTGAACTTTTAGTTCATGATTTTCAAATCCTGATATTATAGGTTTATAAAACATTATAATAAGGAATAATTAAATTATTGTAATTAAAATAAAAAAATTATACTTATAAAAAAAATTTTTAGAAATAAAAGATGATTTTATCTATCCGGCAGGCAAGGAAAATTTAATAAGAAAAAG
>DAHXMP010000455.1 GCA_027371665.1 Bacteroidota bacterium
AAAAAATGAAGTATTCGCAAATATTCTTTTTATTTTTTCGTTACTTGAGTTTAATTACAGACATTAGTGAGTAATTCAAAATTTTTATTATTACAATCCCACAGGGATTCAATATCTGTAGCAAAAGATATCCATTCAAGTTAACAATCCACAAGGGATTGAATATTGTGTGCAAAGTTATGGATGTTTAACACCTACGGTGTTGCTAATGTGGAGAGAATTAATGTTATTACAGTTGTTCATTTCCTATGGAAATGTTATTAAGAATAATTCAATATTCTTTTTTAATTTGCTGTTTCAAAACATAATTATTTGAGTTATTAACTTATAAGATTTAAAAACAAAAATGGAATTTATAGATGAAAATATCTTTTCCCGATGGTAAAGTTAAAGAGTATCCCGAAGGAACAACCGGCTTCGAAATAGCGAAATCAATTTCGGAAGGACTGAGCAGGGAAGCTTTGGGTATTTTTGTGAACGACAGGAAATACGATTTATCCAGGCAGATTTATGAAGATGCCCCGGTCAGAATCGTAACATTCAAAGATGACGAAGGCAAGGAAATCTTCTGGCACTCATCCGCTCACCTGATGGCTGAAGCAATTGCGGCAATTTATCCGGGTGTCAAATTCGGTGTGGGACCTGCAATCGAAAACGGCTTTTATTATGACGTTGACCTGCCCGGCGATTCAGTGATTTCACTTGAAGATTTGCCCCGTATAGAGGAGAAGATGAGGGAATTATCTAAAAGTGAGTCAGAATACAAGCGAATCGAAATTTCGTGGGACGATGCCGTGAAGCATTTTAAACAGGTTGGCGACGAGTACAAGCTGGAACTTCTCGACGGACTGAAGGATGACCAAATTACTTTTTACCAGCAGGGCAATTTTATTGATTTGTGCCGCGGCACACATGTTCCGAGTACCGGCATGATTAAATATATAAAGCTGACATCGGTTGCCGGAGCTTATTGGCGAGGCGATTCGGACAGGAAGATGATGACGAGGATTTACGGAATTACTTTCCCGAAAAAATCCATGCTCGACCAATTTCTTCTCCTGCTCGAGGAAGCAAAAAAGCGTGACCACAGGAAGCTGGGAAAAGAACTCGATATTTTCATGCTTACCCCGAATATCGGAGGCGGTCTGCCCGTCTGGCTTCCAAAAGGTACAACCATGAGGCGTATCCTCGAAGATTTTATGCGCGAGGAACAAATCAAGCGCGGCTATGTCGAGGTTATTACTCCTCATATCGGGAATCTCGAGTTATACAAAACTTCGGGGCATTATCCATATTATGCCGATTCCCAATACCCGCCGATGAAGGTAGAGGACGAGCAATATATTCTGAGCCCGCTCCCACAGCTCAATATCACCGCCGTACTTGGATGTTTCATCATCCCTGAAAGATAGCCTGGTCATGATTTCCATTCCAAACACACCGAAGAAGAATTGAATAATGTCAACAACTCCT
>DAHXMP010000456.1 GCA_027371665.1 Bacteroidota bacterium
GCAATGCTCAGGTTACGGTTCTTGCTCCTACGGGAACAATCGGATTGGTCATGGATTGCGATACTACAGGTGTCGAACCGGACTTTGCAATCGTTAAATACAAAAAGCTTGCCGGAGGGCATCTTTATTAATTGTTGGACACCCTGAAAGAGTGCCGGAACCGGTGCAGTATTTTTCGATTTCATCAATCTGCTTTTCGGAATAGCCGAGTTTTTTGAGTGCCTTCGGCACAGACTGGTTCACAATTTTGAAGTATCCGCCTCCGGCAAGCTTTTTGTATTTAACGATTGCAAAGTCCGGTTCGACACCTGTAGTATCGCAATCCATGACCAATCCGATTGTTCCCGTAGGAGCAAGAACCGTAACCTGAGCATTGCGATAACCGTATTTTTCACCGAGTTGATAAGCCTTGTCCCATGCCCCGCGTGCGGCTTTCAAAAGATACTCCGGACAAATTTTATCGTCAATTCCCAAGGGTTTAATTGTTAATGACTCATAATCTTTTTCAGATGCTTTGTATGCCGCCCGCCTGTGGTTTCTGATTACTTTCAGCATTGATTTTTTGTTGTGCCCGTATTCCGGGAAAGGTCCCAATTCCTTAGCCATCTCGGCAGAAGTCGCATATGATTCGCCGGTCATAATCGCAGTTATAGCCCCTGCGATAGCAAGAGCTTCAGGTGAATCATATGGAATTCCGTTAACCATGAGTAGTGTGCCGAGGTTTGCGTAGCCCAATCCGAGAGTCCTGAAATTATAGCTTTGAAGAGCTACTTCCTTTGAAGGGAACTGAGCCATAAGGACGGATATTTCGAGCGTTACCGTCCATATTCTGACGGCATGAATGAAATCGTCAATTTTAAATTCGTAATTATCTTCGTCGAAAAATTTCATTAAGTTAAGGCTTGCGAGATTACATGCCGTGTCATCAAGAAACATATACTCGCTGCAGGGGTTGCTTGCATTGATTCTTCCCGATTCAGGGCAAGTGTGCCACTCGTTAATCGTAGTGTCGAACTGCAATCCCGGGTCTGCGGATTTCCATGCACATAGATTTATTTTTTCCCATAAATCCCTTGCTTTAACTGTTTTGCTGACTTCGCCTGTTGTCCGCCATTTCAATTCCCAAATTCCGTCATTTTCGACAGCCTGCATAAACTCATTCGTAACTCTAACGGAATTGTTCGAGTTCTGCCCGCTTACGGTTACATATCCTTCATGCTCGTAATGAGTATCGTATATGTCGAAGTTCAGTGTTGTATAGCCCTGCTCGACGAGAGCAAGAATACGCATAATATAATTTAAAGGAACACCGCGATGTAAAGCCTTTTTGATAAGACTGTTCAGTTGCTTGTTAGTGTTTCTGTCCGTTCCGCTTTCGATTGCACAGTTCAGGATTTCATGGAGAAACTTTGCGTTGATTCTCGAACCAGCAACGAGTGAAGCGACCTTCTCTTCTTCCTTTGCCTTCCATTCGATAAAATGTTCTACATCGGGGTGGTCAATATTAATGATAACCATTTTTGCTGCACGCCTTGTGGTACCCCCGGATTTAATTGCTCCCGCCGCCCTGTCGAATATTTTTAAAAAGCTCATCAGTCCCGAGGAGATGCCTCCGCCGGAAAGAATTTCGCGTTCGCCCCTGAGAGCGGAAAAGTTAGTCCCCGTACCGCTTCCGAATTTGAAAATTCTTGCTTCTCTCAGTGCTAGGTCGAATATTCCGCCTTCATTCAATAGATCGTCTTTTACAGACTGAATAAAACATGCATGAGGCTGAGGCCTGGAATAAGCATCTTTGGATTGAACGAGTTTTTTTGTTTTCGGGTCAACGTAGTAATGTCCCTGTTTATTTCCGGTGATATTATATGCAAATTGTAGTCCGGTATTGAACCATTGAGGGGAATTAGGTGCAGCCATCTGGTTTAACAGCATGTATGCGATTTCATCGTAATAAGTTTGAGCGTCTTCTTTGGAATCGAAGTAACCGTATTTCTCTGCCCACTCGCGCCAGCATCCCGCAAGCCGGTGAACAACCTGTTTAATGGATGTCTCACCGCCCGTTTTCGGATTACGGTTTTTATCGAGGAGGGGTTTCCCTTTTTTATCGAGTTTGGGAACACCGGTTTTCCTGAAATATTTTTGTGCGAGGATATCCGTTGCGACCTGCGACCATTGTGATGGAACTTCTACATCGTCCATTTTAAAAACAATAGTACCGTCGGTATTCCTCAGGGTTGAAGATTTCTTTATGTATGTGAACCGGCTGTAGGGGCTTTTCCCTGCCTCCGTGAATCTCCTGTTGAACCTCATATCCGCCTCTTATTTATTTTATTTTGTTATTTCAAATTTTGAGAAAATTATGCTGCATATTAGTATATTTATTAAATTAAAAATTATTCGTTCAATTTACTAATATTTTTTATTTAAATGTTTTTTATGAACAATTACCCGAAAGCAGCATTAACACCTGTGAAAAAATTAATAAAATATATTATCAATGTCAAGAATAAGTTTTCCACATTCAACTCGTCTATATTACGACGACAGAGTCAAACGGGTATTTTGTGTTTGAATAATGGCACTGGCACTTGTTTTTGAGGATTAGAAAAAATATTTAAATTATAAAAAAAGGTTTTCCACATGCTTGAATTTATACAGACGATTGATACATGGCTTTTTCATTTAATCAACGGCGGAACTGCAAACAAGCTTTTCGACAAGTTTATGCCTTTCATCACAGACAACCAACACTGGATCCTGGTTTATGTTATTCTTTTTGTCTGGCTTTTTTGGAAAGGCGGCAAAACCGGAAGAATCTGTGCTGCCGTACTTATTATTACAATAATAATATCCGACCAGGTGAGCAGTTCGATTATTAAAAATTATGTCGGGCGGCTGAGGCCCTGTCATGTTCTGAGCGATATCAGGCTTCTCGTGCCTTGCGGAGGCGGGAAATCTTTTCCCTCGTCCCATGCCGTGAATACATTTGCCGCTGCGGCGGTTCTTACTCATTATTACAGGAAATACCTATGGCTATTTTTCGGAATAGCCGCCACGATTTCGTTTTCGAGGATTTATGTCGGAGTTCATTATCCTTTCGATGTCATAGGCGGAGCCTGCTTCGGCATGCTCGTCGGCTACATCGTTACATATCTTGCTGCGAAGGGAGAAAAATTATTTCAGAAAAAAAATAAATAAAGATTTTTATCTGGCAAGCACCATGATATTACTTGTTATTTTGCTTCCCGCCTGAATTGTATAAAAATATATGCCTGATGATAAAGAAGCAGCATTAAATTCAATTTTCTGCTGACCTTCATTATAGTATGAATCAGTTATTACAGATAATCTCCTGCCCAGATAATCTGAAATTATTATTTTGACATTAGAACCGCCTTTCGGAACATCAAAAATAATTGTTGTGGTGTTATCAAAAGGATTAGGATAATTGTAGGACTGCAATTGTGTATTATAAATAGAAGGCTCATTAACTGAAGTCAAATCCGGATTGATGATTTTATCTATTCTTTCACGAAGTTTCGCCTTAAACTCAGCGACGGTTAATCCTGTACCGATGCCGAAATTATCATCCGGGTCCTGCACGATTCCGTTTTCTATCGGATATAAATTATAATTTTTCGCTCCATTCCATTGAGCAGGAGAGCAATCATAATAAAGTGAATCTTGATATCTGCAATTACCTGCAACATATAAAAAAACAATGTATTCTCTGTTTTTTTTAATCCATGGTTCACCGTTTTCATCAACCAGAACAGGTTCATTCCCATTTTGAACCATATATGTGAATTGAAGGCAGGAACCCGGATTAGCAGGCTGTATATTTGGTACGGGGTCTCGATAATCATCCACAGAATTAGGAATTGAAATATCCTTGCATGATGGAATTACTTTTCCTTTTATTGTATCAATTATTGTACAGGTAACAATTTCATCAATATCTGTAAAAATACTGCCACAAGCTCTTCTTACAGTATCTGTAACAATAATATGGGCTATAATACCAGCCTCTGCTATCGTTAAATCATTCGATAATGAAACTTGTTTAAATTGTTGAATATGAACAATAAAGTCATATTCTGCTCTTGCTACCCATAATTTATAATTTGAATCATAACCCATCGTATAAAATAGTATTGGATTATAATCATTAAGTAAGTACATATATTTTAAAATGTTTTTTATTGTATCGTTATAATAAGTTTGCCTATTTAAAAAATCCCTGAATGAATTATTATCCATATTTCTGCTTATGCTGTCTAATGCAATATAGCCTTTCATAACTTCATAGGGCATATAAAATGATAAAGGCGGAACTCTTTTTAAACGAATTGTACGAAAGGTTAAATTCATATATAAAGAATCACATCGCGGCTTCTGAGAAAAAGATACAGAAGGCAATAATATTATGATAGTAATAAAAAAAATTATAATAGATTTTTTTATTAAAATTTTCATCTATTTACTACAACTTTCTTTATCTCAATAAAATTATCAATAATGATTCGAACAAAGTAAATACTTGTTAGAAATTCATTACCATTCAAATATACCTTATAGTTACCTATATTTTTATAACTATTTTCAATAGCAATTATTTTTTCCCCTAATTCATTAAAGACAGTTATATTAACATGGGAAAAAGGTTTATTAACAGTATAATCAATACAACTTAAATTGTTAAAAGGATTAGGATAAAGATTTGTTTTATTATCATTTTCCTCATTATTTTCTTTTACAGGTACTAAATTTGGACAATAAAGTTTTTTAAATTGACAAATATCATCATTCGATAAGTTCCTTTTATCTCTTGGATAATGATATTCACTCGACATGATACTATTTACATCATATTCAGTATTGTCACAATTTTCTGGTCGGTAATCTGATTGTTTATACATATCACCAAGGCCCATTATCCTTCCTAATTCATAAGCTATAATACTAAATAAATTATAAGCGTGAATATCATAACCATCATATTGTTTATCATCTAATAATTTATCATTTATAAAAAAATTTCTATATTTATTTGGGTCATCAGACAATGTAAAATCAGTGCATTGATTTAAATAAATTGTAATCTTATCACAATCAATTGAGCATTTTTCATTAGGATTTATTTGGTCTGAATTTGGTGGATTATGCCGATATAATGAATTATCGCTTGGATGATTTTTATAATTTGAAAATTTATCAGGTTCATTTGAAAATTTTATTGATATGGTACAACTACAAGGTGAATCTTGATAACCACATAAACAATTCCACCTATAAATAGCTTTTTCCATATCATCAGAAAAATCTGTTTTATGATATGAAGTTTTTATCGAACAACCATCCTTACAAAATGTTGAAGTTGCTGTTTCAGGCCCTGAATCAATAAATTTAGCACAAATTGGTAAATTCATTTTTCTAACATTTGGATAGTCATTTTCAAATCCCTCGCAGTGTTCATTGATTGGATCAAAAACGCAGCAAGACATAATTCTACCTTTATCTTTTGGATTACAAAAAAAATATGGATATTTTTTTTGAGGACATAGAGTATTTTCTCCACAAGGTTCCTGAGCCATTAAAAGATAACTATAAAAAATAGTTATAATCAAAATATTTAAAAATTTTAATTTCATTTTTATTGACCATAATTTTTTATTTCAGATATTCTCTGTCTCAGGGCATTTTTAAATTCATCGGGTGTTAGACTTGTACCGAATCCAAATTCATTTTGTGGGTCATATACTTTCCCGTCAATTATTGGATACATTAAAAAAGTATATGAATCATGGCCCGTTGACCTTACCTGATAATTTACGTAATTACTATCGAGGCATCTCTCACCGATATCTAAAAATACGATATACTCCTGCCCGGTTTTTATCCATGGTAATCCGTTATCATCATGTAAACTTGGACCTAAAGGTCCTCCCCTTTGCCATTCGGGGCAATAATGAAATTGAAAACAATCTCCCGGTTCAGCTATTTGTATTCTCGGGATTTCCTTTCTCCCATTATTAAATGTATGTCCAACCCTGGGAATACATTCAGGTATAATTTTACCTTTTATAGTATCAACAATTTGGGTTGTTACAATGACAATAAATCTTCCTGCTGAATTATCCTCTTCATTTGTATTTGTTATGTTTAAAGTATCATTGACTAAAACATGCATTATGTAGGAAGAGCGCAATAAAGCATAATCCAAAAACGGGTGGTCAGATACTTTGTTTGCTTGATTATATATTAAGTCAGGAAAAACTTGAGGCGGTGTTTTAAAAGTTGAATCCTGGTACCATATTGTCTTTTCAAATAAAATCGGGTCATAATCAAGAGTATAATAATAATGCTTCATCATGTACCTGAGCGTATCATTATAAGTCTGCCTGTTTATGAAATCTTCCAGTTCGTTCCACCAGACATTATAGCATACCGTATCGAGAGCTATGTATCCGATAAGAACTTCGTAAGGCATATGCATCGAATAAGGTGGAAACTGGCTGATTTTTTCAGTCCTGAAAACAAGCCCGGGATAGTTTCCGACACAGCTTGTATCCTGTGCATAAACAGTTGAAGATAAGATACAGAGAAA
>DAHXMP010000011.1 GCA_027371665.1 Bacteroidota bacterium
CCAAGATGACATTATAAGTCTCTTCGACAACGCTGTTAATGACACATTGATATAAAGGATGTTAAAAGTTCTTATTCCTTAAAGTATTAGTAAAAATAACACCAAAATTCCCCATTTAAAAAATTGCGAGGAATTCTTTATGAAAAAAATAAAACAGTTTCTATCAGGCTTTGCCATAATGGCATTAATTTCAACTATGTTTGTTATTCCTGCAAATGCACAAATGCTGCAGGGCGGATGCGGCTTGAATGCCGGAATAGCACTTCCTGCAGGAATTACCCAGTCAGCAGGTGTACCGAATTTTTCATCGCTAAATATTACGTTCACAAATTCTGCATCTGCAAATTTTATTTATGTTGTGAGCAATAACTTTCAATTAAACGCAGGGTTAGGCTTTTTGAGCACAAGTTTTTCGGGAAATTCCGCACCGGCAAGCCAGAGTCTTATTTCAATAGCAGTAGGCGGTAAACTAATACTTAGCCATCATGACGTTATGCCTTATATCGGCTTGGGATTTAGCTATACAAATCTGCCGAAAGTCACTCAGGGGACAACCGACATTACAGGCTCACTAATCACACTAACACCTTGCTTTGGGGTCGAAAGCTTTATTAACCAGGCAAAAACCGTTTCGATGTATATTCAAATGGGTATAGGATATAACAGCACATCACTGAAAGCGACATCCGGTAATTTTTCTTCGACATCGGGCACATCAATGTTCAATCTCGGCGGTTCAGCAGCAGGAGTTAACATTTATTTTAACTAAAATAAATTAATCGTCCAAAAATCCGGGAGCAATGCAGGGAATTGCTTCCGGTCAGGACGACATTTATTGATGCTTCGACTCCGGCCAAGATGACATTATAAGTCTCTTCGACAACGCTGTTAATGACACATTGATATAAAGGATGTTAAAAGTTCTTATTCCTTAAAGTATTAGTAAAAATAACACCAAAATTCCCCATTTAAAAAATTGGGGCAAAAAAAATTCAAATTTTTGGCGGGATAGCGGGAATGTTTTTCCATAGGATTTTCTGGTCTCTGCCGGATACATATTGCCTGCTGTTTGCTAAAACCTGTGGTGTAAGGATATATGTATCAATAGGTATCCTATCATTATAAGAGCGGAGAGTGGCGATTTCCATGTTATATGCAGAATAAACCGCATCCTCGAAAGTCTTTCCTGAAATCCACTGGCTGACAAAATATGCCGATGAAAACAGAACGATTTGATTGTTATCAGCTGCTCCGTTAACGGCAAAAACTCCTATGTTGTTCCAGAACGGAAGCATATATTTTGCATAGCATGTTGTCTGGTATAATGCCCTGATTCTTATTCCATTATCTTTTATGCTTTGAGTCAGAGTACCGATGTCAATTTCTTTGTCATTGAACAAAATCGTAGTCATCGAGCCGTGTAAATTGAAAACCATATCAATCGTATATCCTTCGGAACCGAGCATTTTAAGTGAATCGAGAAGGCATTGAACAGTTGCTGTCTGCTTGTTTAGTTTCACTATTCTGTCGTATCCTTTTGCGGAATCGGCTATTTGGTTAAGCTGCCATTGCTCGCCGTATTTATCAATTATTTCGGCTAAAGTTAGATTCTGCATACTATCCTGCGGGACAGTGAACATATCCGAGAAAATCGGCAGAATATCGGCTTTGAATAGTTCATAGGTTTGCTCGTTAACCATATCGAGGAGATTTTTATTTTCGACAACGATAACGAGTGCTTTGCTTCCAGAGTCCTGATACAGTAGGGGAGTGTTTGCAGGATTGGATGAATTGTTCCTGCATGAGAATAAAAGAAAGCTTGTTATTGCAGTTAGAAAAAGTAATCTATATAATTCATATAATTTCATTTT
>DAHXMP010000178.1 GCA_027371665.1 Bacteroidota bacterium
GAAGGCTAATATGATTATTGATGCAATAAATATTTATAGGAAAAACAACAACAAATATGGTGAAGCATTAATCAGTACAAAGATTGGAGACAATTATAAAAAGATAAACAAATTTAAAAAAACTTTGGATTATTATTTCTCAGCTCTTGGTTTGTATAAAGAATTAAATGATTTTAAGCATGAAGCAAAAATGCTCTTTGAAATTGGTGAAATCTGTATGGATATTGGTAAGTATTCCAATTCAATTGATGTCTTGTTTCAATCATTGAAAGTTTCTGAGGAAAATAAAGACAGCAGCGGCATAGCAGATGCTACGAACGATATAGGCAATGTTTTTTATTATCAGAACGATATAGATAATGCAATTCTTTATTCGAAAAGAGCTTTGCAAATAAATCGTGAACTTGGAAGAAAGATTCATTCAGCAAAATGCCTGCTTAATTTAGGTCTTTTTAATGTAAGCAATGATAATTACAACGAAGCACTTAATGATTATCTGGAAGCTTTGGAAATATATAAAAAAGAAGGTGAAAATATATCATTTGAAACTTACATAAATATAGGCAGATTATATCATTTAATGAAGGACTATGATACAGCATTGAAATTCTATTTTGATGCACTGGACAGAGCCGAAGAAGACAATTCAGACGATGAATTTACAAAAGCATATTTATTTATCGGCAGTTTGTATGATGAAAAAGGGAATTTGAAGATAGCTAAAGAATACTATGTTAAAAGTATGGATCTAGCTAAGAAAATTAATAATTTTACCTGGCTTGGATATACTTATGGTGGACTGGTGGATTTATATAAAAAAAGCAATGATTATAAATCAGCCTATAAGTATATTGAATTATTATCTGCTTTGAATGATAGTTTATTTAACCAGGAAAAATTGAATACTAAAAAAATTGAAATGAGGTATGAATTAGAGAAAAAAGATGTTGCGGCTACAGCGGCGGCTCAACAAGAGAGAATTAAATACCTAATAATAACTGTGTCATTAATTGTCGGTTCAGCCCTGTTATTGATTTTGGCATTTGTGGTTTATTTAAATTACAGGAATAAGAAAAAAGCAAATGACGAGCTTTCTGTAAAGAACAAAATAATTTCAGATACCAATATCCAGCTTACAAGGCTTAATAAAAGGGTTTCTAATCAAAATACCGAATTAAACAAGTTAAATAAAAGTCTAACTGAAAAGAACAGTTTACTTTCGGACGAGCAAATGAAATCTGAAGAACTTCTCTTAAATATACTGCCTAATAAAATAGCCGAAAGACTGAAAAAAGGTGAATCAACGATTGCAGACCATTTCGAGGAAGCATCTGTTATTTTCATTGACCAGGTTGATTTCACAAAAAAAAGCTCAGGTGCAACACCTGAAAAGGTAGTTCAGATATTAAACGGGATTTACAGCGAGTTCGACAAGATAGCTGCAAAATATAAATTGGAAAAAATTAAGACCATGGGAGACTGTTACATGGCTGCCTCCGGGGTTCCCGTTCCAAATAAGAATCATGCCGAAGATGCTGCAAAGTTTGCTTTGGAAATAATGGAAAAAATGGATGGTTTTGAATCGGAGGACGGGACGCTTATACATTTCAGAACAGGTATTGATTGCGGGCCGGTTGTTGCAGGGATTATCGGTGAGAAAAAGTTTATATATGATTTATGGGGAGATACCGTTAACACAGCATCGAGAATGGAGGAGTACAGCATACCGGGAAAGATACAGGTAACGGAAAGATTTAAAAATACTTTTAAAGATGGTAACAATGAATTTATTTTCGAAGAAAGAGGTTTAATTGATATCAAAGGTAAAGGGGCAATGAAAACCTGGTTTCTGAAAAATAGTTCATCCTGAACATAAATTTAAACGAATTGTTTGACGAGCAGTTGATATAACTCCCTTTATGTAGCACAGGTAATTCAGACATCAAAATCTGAATGATGATTTTCCCTGTAAACAGCTATTAGCAGATGATAAAAATGAAAAGTCTGTTATTTTTTCAAATGTCAGTTTTTGCACATCTTTATTGTCCTTCCGGTATGATTGCTTGGATATGGCTTAATGCCATCCCTTCCGTGACATTCCATGCAATCTTCCATGTTTTTTGTAACTTTATGAGGAATCCGCGGTGCCTTTGCATTCAGGGTAGTACCGGTTTCAGGTTCAGCCTGGCTAATGCCGGACTTGAATTTAAAGTAAGTCAGCAGATAGGCAATCTCATCCTTTGAAAGAATTCCACCCTAGCTTTGGGCAGAATCCAGAAATAGCCTGTGCCTGCCGTTATGAATTTATAGCCGATTTTGTACTCGAGTTTTTCGCCGAAGCCGAAGGCTTCATTTGGCACGCTTCTGAGAGAATTTTCGTAGTTTTTCGGTAGTTCTTTGCTCTTGTATTT
>DAHXMP010000179.1 GCA_027371665.1 Bacteroidota bacterium
CGATGGAAAAAATATTTCACCTCAATTGACATGGACAAATGTTCCCTCAGGGACAAAAAGCCTTGCTCTTATTTGCGAACCGTTAACACCCTGCCTGATTCCATTTTGAAACTCCTTTTGACCGGGTATGTTCTCGTCGAATTTTTCTTGTGTTGGCGGAATATTGAATATCACCCAATGCACCCAAGTACCCATCGGAGCATCCGGGTCGTCGCAAATAAGAGCAAGGCTTTTTGTCCCTGAGGGAACATTTGTCCATGTCAATTGAGGTGAAATATTTTTTCCATCGCATGTAAATTTTATCGGTATTATTCCTCCTTCCACAAAGGCTGAACTTGTTATGCTCATATCCATTTTTTCTTCTCCTTTCGGGACATTTCCCTTCTGTTGACAATAGCTGAATTGAATTAAAAATATCATCAGAATTAAAAAAAGACCTTTATAAAATAATTTTTCAAACATATAGCCCATCCTTTCTTATCACAATTATTAAAATTATTTTAATCAATCAAATTCACTATAACTTTACCTGTTTGGCCGCCTTTCAAAATAAGCTCAATCTCGTTTTCGAGCGTTTCAAGTTTACATTCTTTCACCAACTGCCCCGGTTCATCAATTCTCCATTTATTACCGATATTGTCCCATATTTTTAGCCTATATTCCATCGGTGTTTCTGCTGAATCAATACCGATAAGCCTCACACCACGTAGAATAAACGGATAAACGGTCATAGCGAGTTTATCAGATTGTACAAGACCGATACTTGCCACCACTCCCCTGTGCTCCAAAGACCTGATAACAGTTGAAAGCGTATTCCCTCCAACATTATCAATAGCACCGAGCCATCTTTTAAGAAGCAAGGGTTTTTCACTTTTATCATTAACATCCTCCCTGCATATAACTTCCTTTGCCCCGATTTTTTTCAGAAAATCTTCTTTATCGGGCTTGCCAGTCGAAGCAACGACATAATATCCTGCCTTAGTAAGCATTGCTACCGCCAAACATCCGACTCCTCCCGTAGCACCGGTAACAAGCACTTTCCCTTTATCAGGCGTAATTTCATTCCTCTCAAATTCATACATCGCTATTCCCGCAGTGAAGCCTGCTGTCCCATAAATCATGCTTTCTCTTAATGTCATTCCATCCGGCATTTTCACAACCCATCCTTCAGGAACTCTGATATACTGACCGAATCCTCCTGAAGTATTCATACCCAAATCATAGCCGGTTACCAAAACTTTTTCACGGGCTGAAAATTCATGAGAACGGCTTTCTTCGACAACTCCTGCTGCATCGACGCCAGGAGTATGCGGATACTTCCTCGTAATACCTTTATGTCCCCTTGCCGACAGTGCATCCTTATAATTTAATGCGGAATAATGCACACGAATAAGCAGTTCCCCCTCGGGAAGCTCATCGGTACTTCTTTCTTTTATCCCACTTTTGAATTGGTTTTCCGAAAACTCTTCAACAACAAGAGCTTTAAATATTTTTCCCTGCATTAATCATATAGAAATAATTTATAAAATTCGCTATGATTAAATTAAGAAAAAATAAAATCAAAGAAATGAATAATTTTAAAAAACCACAAATGATATATTTATAAACAGTTATAAAAACAAAAGGCAGAAATGATGTCGGGGTGAGAGGATTTGAACCACTTTTATTTCTTTTAACTTCAATTTATCATAATTACCTGTATTTATTTGATTTATATTATTATTATCATTATAGATGAATAAACAAGATAAAGAAAAATTAATCTGAATAAAGAAAAAACTGTTAAGTATTCTGTTAAGTTTGTAAATTTGTGTTATTAATTTTTTTATTATTTTTTGATAATGAATGAACAAAATTAATGTAAATTTTAACTTACTCAACAAGACACGCAAGGATTCACTAGTTATTGTCTCGGCTACATGGGAAGGACACCGTATTCAGATGTCAGCCGGATTAAACATTAATACGTCACTTTTTGATTTCCATAAAGGACGAGTGAAAAGAAGTGCTGCTAATGCTTTCGAGATAAATCAATATCTTGATAACATATCTTTGGAACTAAAAAATTATTATACTGCTCTTAAGGCCTCTAACGAGATAGTAACTAAAGATATGATGAAGAAGAAAATGAAAAGTATAATTAAACCTGAAAATGCTTCCACTAATGTTTCACCTACTACATTCTTTGCTCATTATAACAATTTCATCGAGGAAAGAAAAGCAAATCAAAAGTTTAATTACAGGACAATTCAAAGTTATGTTACAACGAAAAGACATATGGAGAATTTTTGTCATGACACAGGCTATGATGTTACTTTTGATAATTTAAATGAAGAATTTGCAGATAAATTTATTTTATATTTGACACAAGTAGTTGGTAGGGTCAATAATTCTGCTGATAGTATTTTGAAAACATTAAAAATATTTCTCAATTATGCTATTAATAATGGTATCACAAGTAATCTTCGTTTTAAAAAAGTATTTGGAGATGTATCACGTTCCTTCAAACTCAAAACAGAATCACAAAGTGTTGCTCTGACAATGGATGAAATTCAGAAGTTGGAAAAAGTTAAACTTCCTTCAAAAAGGCTTATCCAAATCAGGGATCTTTTTCTTATACAGATCTACACCTGTACGAGATACTCTGACCTTGCAAATATGAAACCTGAAAATATTTTTACCGATGAAGGAGTAATAAAAATTTTCCAACAAAAAACTGCTGATCCTACAATCATTCCTATTTCAAAAAAACTTGCGAAGGTTTTGAATAAATACGAAGGTTTAATACTTCCAAAATATTCAAATCAGAAATTCAATAATTACATAAAAGAAGTCTGCAAATTGGCAGGTATTGATACAAAAATAGAAATCACAAAATATTATGGAAAAAAAAGAGTAAATGAAACTTATGAAAAATGGCAGCTAATCTCAAGCCACACCGCAAGACGTACAAATATAACTATCTCTCTCAAGAAAAATGTTTTACCGGAAATGGTAATGCAAATTTCAGGACACAAGAACCGTGCTGCATTTCAGAAGTATGTAAAAATTGCACAGCCCGAAGCATTAGATACAATGCGTAAAGTGTGGGATTGAAAAATAATTTTTTTCCTTTTGGTTTTTTGTTATTTTTTTTATTTCTTGAAATTTTTATCAGTAGCCGTATTTGAAGATTCATTAAATAAACACATTATTAAAATTAGTACTTTAACCGCTCTGAATAATGGTTTCAAGGCATCATTAAAAATTGACTATCCCGTTCATAGCTCCATTAGCCTTATTTCATGGATTAATAGAATTATTGAAAATAATAATCAAGTACAGTACTTGGTTTATAAGTATATAAATCCTGTTAAACAGGAATAGGTCTAATTAATGAGCTATTTGTCATCAAATTACAGTCCAACAAGGCACTATAATATATGGGTAAATAAGATTGATATTTGAGAAATTTCTTAATTTTTTTTGCTTTCATAAGTTATATAATTATTATATAATTATAAAGGCGAAAAAAAATAATTTAAAAAATAATGAAAAAAATGTGGGAAATTTTTCGATTTTTTTCCACTTATATATATGGTTGTGACAAATTTTAAAAAAGTATTTTAAAAATTGTCATTATTGAAAATGTTTTGATGAGTTGTTACAGTATCATAAGGAATAAAAAAATGGAAATTAAGGATATCGAATTGTCTGTGATTTACGATGCAATCTTCAATTCGGAAGGAAGGACACTGCTACAGGATGAGGGGTTTTTAAGGATTATTAATTCTCAGTTACTGCTTATTCTCGAAAGAGAAGGATTCATAAATATATCAGGGAAAACAATACCTGAAAAATTGAAAATAGACTTTACAAACATAGAATTCACTGACAGAGGCAGGCAAGAGTACAGGAGGATTAAAGGACTTCCTTAAGGTGCTTTACGGTAAATGAAATTTGTAAATATTGCAAACCGAAATCATGTAATGGCTTTAAAAAAGTAGATTGCCACTGCCCTGACAAATTAGTAAAGCTCCTGAAATTTCTCAAAGAAAATATCAACAGCCCATACTGCAATGTAGATTATTTAAAAGAAAAATTATTTATATCATCAAATAATTTAAACTTATTAACAAAAAAATACTTTGGTTGTTACACTAAAATATTGTTAGAAAACCTCAAGCTTGAACATGCTTTGAACTCAATTGAACAATCGAATGATGTTTATGAAATATTTTTAAAATGTGGCTATAATCAACTAAGGACTTTTAATAATGCCTTTTTAAGAAGGTTCAACCTCTGTTTTTGTGATTTTCAAACAAAATATTTTGAATCTCAGAAACAGAAAAATTAAGAAAAAGATTAATAGATGGCTTGTGGTCAGCAAAGTTTACAAAAATACCAACAAAAATACACTTGTTTGAGTCAAAGAAAATACATAAATTTTTGGAGGAAAGAATACAAAAGAATAATTATTAAAATTGTATTGGCATATAAAAAACTTAATTTGAATGTAAAAAATAGATAATATTAACTATGGCTTTGGAACTATAATGAAGATACTTTTGAAGGTTTTTTTTAAATATTTTGAGACCTTTTTCTGTTTCATGTGTCATTGTAATTATAGGGTGTGCAATAAATAAAAAATCATATAAATACAAAAAAAAAATTTCAACAAATCAAGGAATCGAACCATGAAAAAAATATTTTTATTTGCGTTATTGTTTTGTGTTTTGCTTATTGCGTCAGGACTGGCACAAGTGCCGGACACAGTTTGGTCAAAATATATTAGCCAGGGATTGAGCAAGAGAATCAATACAATTAAATTTTCTACTGATGATAATCATTTATTGGTTGCTGGTGGTTCTCAATTGGATACTTACATAGTCAACCAATTTATGTATTTAATTGATAACTCATCAGGGACAATAACGCAATCATATAATGTTGAACATCCTGTGTTATTAGCAGATTTCACACCGACAGGTGATACAATAATAACCCTTGAATCTGATAATAAAATAAAACTTTATAGCACAGATTCAGGACAGGTATTAAAGACTATATCACAAGATTTGTTGATTAATTCTATTGCTCTTTCTCCAGATGGGAAAAAGATATTTTTTACAGAAACACAAGGATTTTACGCACAACAATTTTATAATGCTTATGATACAATCAATGTATGGAACATAGCCAATGATTCCATTGAGAGAAGGATTCCGATTGTTCAGACAGTCGGCAATTTAGCTGTCAATCCAAGCAATTCTTACCTTCTTTACAATAGAGGTTATTCTTTATATAAAAATCATTATACTGATGAGATTCATCTGTATAATTTTATTGATAGTACCGATACACTTCTTGGTTCTCATAATTCATTTGTTAATTTCCAATATTTTTCTGAAAATGGTAATAGGTCTATCAGTACATCGTTGGACTTGCACTATATTTTATGGAATATTCAAAACAAATCAAAGATTCTTGATAGTGTCTTAGTAAATGGAATTGTTAGGCATGCAATTTTTTCACAGAATTCTAATTATCTGATAATAGCAGATACTTTATTAAATGTACTCGAACTCGATTCACTGACATTAAAATATAGTTATGATACTAACCAGGTGAAAGGCTGGATTGTTTATATTTCTTGCTCACATGACGGGAACCATTTTGCAGTTGCTACTTATTCGATGAGCGATGTAAAATTTTATGTTTACCTTTTGAATGCAAAGTATCAGTCATCACTGTTCAAAATAGAACCAATAAAAGATGGGAAATTTTTATTTAGAGAAAAATACATATTTTATTCTTAACCTTGAGAAAGAATTTTAAATGAAAACAAGAATCCAAATCTTAATTGAATTTTTAAAGAATAAAAACAAGTCCCTCTCCTTTTGGAGAGGGATTTAGGGTGAGGTGTTCCATGAAAAATCTAATCATATTTTTTCTCTTAACATTATCCGCTTATGCCCAGAAGCAAGACTGGTTCTGGCAGAATCCCTATCCACAGGGGAATGACTTATATGAGTTATCATTTATTGATTCCCTGCATGGCTGGGCTGTTGGTTCTAATACAGGTACAATTATAAAAACAACAGATGGTGGAATAAATTGGTCAGTTATTTCACGTGATACTGAAGAAAGTGTTATGTCAATCTATTTTATTGATGAGAACAAAGGTTTCATGGGAGGTACTCATGGTAAGATATTTATTACAAATGATGGAGGAAATAATTGGAGTACTTATCAAACGGAAACCGATAATACTTTTGGTTTGTTATTTTTTATTGATAAACAAAACGGATGGATTGAAGGATGTCCGCCAATGAGAACCACAGATGGTGGAAAAAGTTGGTTTATCCCTGATTCGATACCTGCATGTTTAGGAAGTATATGTTTTGTGGATTCCCTTAACGGCTGGGCATTTGGCGGAGGTATAGTTCAAACGACTGACGGAGGAGCAACATGGACACATCAATATTCAAGTTCATATAACCTAATGTCATTGAATTTTGCTGACAAAGATAATGGCTGGGCAGTGGGCTGGACTTATGATAATCAGCAGAATTTTCTGGGTAAAATCATACATACATCGGATGGCGGGAATACATGGGCTGAACAGAACAGCGGATTAACAGGCCAATCAATATTCAGGACAGTATTTTTTACGGATAAAGAGCATGGATATACTGCCGGAGGCGGAGGAATACTGGCAACATCAAATGGAGGTAATTCATGGTACAAAATCGAAAATACAAGAGCATGTTTAAGGATATATTTCCCCGACAAGAAACACGGATGGACTGCAGGTTATAGTGGCTATATCTTCTACACTTCTGACGGAGGGCAGAACTGGACAGAGCAATCCAGGGGAACGAGAAACAGTCTTTATTCAATATTTTTCACTGACTCGCTCAATGGTTGGGCAGCAGGTGGTTATGGTACGATAGTTCATACAACCGATGGGGGAAGTCATTGGATTGAACAGAATAGTGGAATTAGTTATTATATGGATTTAAGGTCAATATTCTTTATAAAAGACGAACCAATAGGCTGGTGTGTCGGTGAATATGGAACAATTTTAAAGACAACTGATTATGGAGAAAATTGGTTCCATCAAAATAGCGACACGAATGAAATTTTTTATACGGTATATTTTGCAGATAGTGCTAATGGATGTGCAGCAGGAGATGGTGGTATGATATTTATAACAAAAAATGGGGGGAATTCCTGGATGAAACAGAAAAGTGGTGTCCAAGCAAATATATATACAGTTTATTTCCTCAATAAAAATAATGGATGGGCTGTTGGTGATAGCGGTACAATATTACATACAACAGATGGTGGTTATTTATGGACAAAAATAAACATTGATACACAAGATCCAATTAGCTCAATATATTTTATAAATGATAGTATTGGTTGGGTAAGTGGTAAAAATGGTCTATTACTTAAGACAACCGATAAGGGACAAAATTGGATAAAACAAGAAAAAGGAATAACCTGTTATTTAGGTGATATAATTTTTTTAAATGATAAAAATGGATGGGTATTTTGTTATGATTCTATATACAAGACAACCGACGGTGGAGAAACATGGATTGGTTCTGTAAATTTTACATATAGAGGTTTATATTCTATGTTTTTTTCTGATTTGAATAATGGATGGATAACAGGTTATGAGGGAACTATATTAAAAACAACAAATGGAGGAATAACTTGGGTTGAAGACTCGCCAAAAAATAAAATTAGTCATTTAATTATAAATGCTTATCCAAATCCTTTTCAAGGTAAAATCATATTAAATATTCTTGGCAAGAACAAGCCTGAGACTATTGTATGTTATGATTTGTTCGGAAGAATAATGCAAACAAAGCAAACTGAATATCTTGAAGAAGGAAATATATATCCAATTACATTGAAAACTGAAAAATTAATACCGGGAACATATTTCATTAAAACTATAAATAATCCTGAGACAAAAATGATTATAAAAATTGAATAAAAACATTTTAACAGAAATTATTTTGATAAAGGTAAATTGAATTTAAATCGAATAAATAATTTTTCATTTTAAGGAGACTATTATGAAAAAGCTCATTGTTATTTTAATATTAGCATTTTCATCCATGAATGTTTTTACTCAAGATGAAGGTGTTTATCCTGTTGGTCCAGTTGTATATCAACCTGATTCAAAAAATCACCCTGAAATAAAATTACGGCTCAGGGAAGTACTTCCCTGGTGGGAGCAGAAGGATTCGCTCATTCTTGGCTGGCAGTGGGACGGCAACAAAAAGTTCAACGAATCACTTAAGATGAATTGTGGGAAGTTAACTAATTCTTCAATATAATATCAATATCAATTTAATAATACAGGTGTTCCATGAAAAAACTAATTATATTTTTGCTCTTAACTCTTTCTACCTATGCCCAAAAGCAAGAGTGGTTCTGGCAGAATCCCTACCCCCAAGGAAATGATTTACATGATGTATCCTTCATTGATTCACTTCATGGCTGGGCTGTTGGTCCCAATACGGGTACAATAATTAAAACATCGGATGGTGGGAACACTTGGTCTGTTATTTCAAGAGATACGGCGGAAAGTGTGCAATCAATATATTTTCTTGATGAGAACAGAGGCTTCATGGGAGGTATTCATGGTAAGATATTTACAACCACCAACGGTGGTATTGATTGGAGTGTTTACCAAACCGGCACAGATAATACTTTTGGTTCCTTATATTTCATTGATAGTCTCAATGGATGGATAGAAGGAGGATTTCAAACATCGGACGGAGGCGAAAGCTGGTTTACGGGGCAGAGCTTGGGTTCAATTAGTTTTGTTGATTCCCTTAACGGCTGGGCATTTGGTAATGGTGGTATTGTTCACACAACTGATGGTGGAGAAACGTGGACAAAGCAATTTGAGAGTAATTACACCCTAAAGTCATTATTCTTTGCTGACAAAGATAATGGTTGGACAGTGGGTTGGAATGGTGACATATTGGCACCGATTGCAAAAATTCTCCACAGCTCTGATGGTGGAAATAATTGGATTGAGCAGAATAGTGGAACAACTGAACCGTGGTTTTATTCAGTATATTTTACAGATAAAAATCATGGGTGTGTTACTTCAGGTGCAAGCATAATTTATACTGAAAATGGGGGAAATACCTGGATAAAATTAGAAGGCACTTGTTGTAGTGATAATATTATTTTTACAGATAAGAGAAACGGTTGGGGTGTTGGTGCATCAGGACATATTCTCCACAGCACCAATGGTGGGCAGAACTGGACAGAGCAATCCAGGGGTACGAGAAGAGATTTATACTCAGTGTTTTTTAATGATTCACTTATGGGCTGGGCTGCAGGAGCAGGTGGAACAATCTTACATACAACCGACGGAGGAAATTATTGGTTTATTCAAGATAGTGGAACAAATGATGTTGATTACAGGGCATTCTATTTTATTAAAGACCAACCTATTGGATGGTGTGTCGGTGGAGGCTGTCTAATTGGAAAAACAAC
>DAHXMP010000021.1 GCA_027371665.1 Bacteroidota bacterium
TAAATCTTGTTTTGCTTCTTCATCCGAAATATCTTCAAATAACTCTGATTTTTCCCATGCAAAATGAAATAACAATTTCTTTATTCCTCATGATTTCTAATAATTAAAAAGAGTATGTAAAGTAAACTATTTCCCATATAATATTTAATTTTGTATAAAAATTTTATTTTTACAAATCATAAGGCACCCCTATGTCAGAAAAAGATAAATACAACCTTTTAAAAGCTGTCGAAAGGAATGAAAGGCTTCCCCAGGACAGAGAAACTAAGGACATGCTCGATTACTTCGAAAGGAACGGCTATGTCCGCAAGTTCGGCGACAAATACCAAATCACAGAAAAAGGCAGAGAATATATGGATGAATTTTAAAAAATTATGAGTGCTTAGTTTTCGTCCCGTTCTTTGAATAGGGCTTTAGGGCATTTATGATTAACACAGCATTTTCAAATCCGGCTTCAATAGCTTTGATTTCTGTTATTCCATCATAATATCCATCAATGTGCAAAAGATGATAAGCATTGTTCAAATAATTCAGAAGCTTCCGGTCAATATTAGAAAGCTGTTCCTGGTAATATTCGATTGATTTCCTGCCTTTTTTCTTTGGCACGTTTTTGATTTCGAATAATATGTTCAATGCCTTGAGCACACCTACATAAGCGGTTCCGCAGGCAGTATGGACATACTTTTCATCCTTGTAATTTCTGTCCTCTTTGCCAGCCATCCTTAGTGTAGCTCTTGCATTATCAATATAACGCATTGCTTCTTTATATGGGTTTTCAGGCAGCATAATATTTTCAAATATTCTGATTACTACAAATTTACAAAAGTTTTAATCATTGATTTATTGCAAAAAAGCCGATTCATTTATTTTCTGCTTCCAAAACAGACTTTGTTATTTTTGGATGAAGTGTTTTCTTAGAATGAAATGGAATGACGATTTTTTCTTTGTTCCTGATATAAATTTTGTGGCTTCCTTTCGTTCTCAAAAGCTGAAATCCGGATATCAGAAGTATTCTCTCAGCTTCCTGGGCTGTTAACACAGGCAGTTTACCCAACTGCTACCTCTAAACTTGTCGAATAAATGTCCTTGTTCAACAAAAGCACCTTTTCTTCAGGGTCAAGAGTCTCAATATATAGCTCCACTGCCTCTTTTATATTTGTCATTGCCTCTTCGAATGTTTCTCCCTGGGTATGGCAGCCCTTGAGTTCCGGACAATATGCAAAATACCCGTAGTCATCTTTTTCTATTATCACTGTTAATTTACCTTGCATTAGAGCTCCCTGACAATTTAAATTTTTACCAAAGATGTAAATTTTAATTTTTTATTTTATGTTAATCACAAAAAAATGCCGAATCACATCATGCCTTAGGCAATCAACAATTCGGCATTCAGTTTTATAATAATGTCAGTCTGAGCAGAGTTGTAGTATGAAACCAATAAAAGCCCCCTTTCTTCAAAGGGGGAATTAAAGGGGGTCTTTTATCAAACTCCCCCTAGAATTATTCACAATTTACTACTCGCCGAAATGCTATACCTCGTCTCCGCTCAGTATGACGGATTTACTTCTCATCCACGACAGTATAATCCGCTTCTTCGACGTTGCCTGCATCACCGGTTGAGCTTCCGGCTTGTTGTCCGCCTGGCTGTTGCTGGCTTCCGGCACTACTTGCCCCGTCGCCCGAAGGCGGTGGCTGCTGTGTTGCACCTGCCTGCTGGTACATGTTTGTGGAAGCTTCGCTCCACGCTTTGTTAAGTTCATCCATTGCCGGACGCAGGTCAGCCGAGTTATCCTTCACTGCTTTTTCAAGCCTTTCCTTTGCTGCGGAAATTTTTTGCTTAAATTCGGGCGATAATTTATCTCCAAGCTCTTTAAGCTGTTTGTCTGTCGAATAAACGAGGGTGTCTGCCTGGTTTCTCAGGTTTATTTCATCTCTTCGCTTCTGGTCTTCGCCTGCATGAGATTGTGCATCATGTTTCATTTTCTCGACTTCTTCCTTCGATAAGCCGCTGGAAGATTCGATTCTTATGTTCTGTTCCTTGCCTGTGGC
>DAHXMP010000028.1 GCA_027371665.1 Bacteroidota bacterium
TTCCTTGCACAAATTCTTTTCTATGTAGTCTTTAACTGCATAGATCGCTTTTTGCGTGTCTTTCTTGTTTAATATTGAGTTGTAATCATTCGGGAGGATTTTCTCCACTTCGGGATATGTGCTTATACCCGGACCAGCTAAATCTGCTTTTTTGTCTGCCATATAAAGAACTCCAATAATTATTAAAATTGTTTATTAGAAAATAAACCGGTTCCATATTAAATAATAATTTAATAGAAAATAACTGAATTTGCAATAGAATTGTTTTAGTTGTAAAAAATATTGTTGTTTACTTAACTGTATATAGATAATTGTTGTTTTAAATTTTAAAAATGAAATCAATTTTAATGATTAATCGTATATTTGATATTTAATAAAATTTCAGAAATCAAATTTTTCTTTATTAAATGCCTGATTTGATAGTTCCCGAAGCAAGGGAGGGATTGCTTAAACGTTCCCTTTCACTTTTCGATTCGACTGCAATAGTTGTCGGTTCGATGATAGGTTCGGGTATATTTATCGTGAGTGCCGATATGGCACGTAATCTTGGTTCTCCCGGCTGGGTTATAATAGCATGGCTTCTCTCAGGCGTAATGACGGTTTTTGCAGCACTTAGTTATGGTGAACTTGCAGGCATGATGCCTAAAGCGGGAGGACAATATGTCTATCTTCGTGAAGCATATAATCCGCTTGTTGGTTTTCTTTATGGCTGGACATTGTTCCTTGTGATTCAGAGTGGTACCATTGCCGCTGTTGCAGTGGCATTTGCCAAGTTCACAGGAGTGCTTTTTCCATGGTTCTCAGATAAAAATGTAGTCTTTTATTTTCTCAGCCTCAAATTCACTTCTGTTCAACTGTTAGCAATTATTACCTTGATTATACAAACAATAATCAATTTGAATGGTATCAACACAGGTAAAATTGTTCAGAATATTTTTACATTTACAAAAGCCCTGGCACTACTCGGGTTGATTGTCATAGGTGTTTTATTTTTTCGTAATGTGGGGGCAGTTCATCTAAATACCAAAATCTTTTGGGATGCCGCCACGGGAAGCGGAAACGGCATTGTTCACCTGACTGGTTTTGCACTCATAGCCGCATTAGGAATGGCTATGGTCGGCTCGCTTTTTTCATCCGATGCTTGGAATAATATTACTTTTATTGCTGGTGAAATCAAGAATCCAAGGAAAAACATACCTTTGAGTCTCTTTTTAGGGACGCTCTCCGTATGTATCCTCTATATACTCGCAAATTTTGCCTATATCAATGTGCTTCCTCTGAGAGGAGCAATTGACGGCCAAAATGTAATGCAAAAAGGGATACAGTATGCCGCTGATGACCGTGTCGGTACTGCTTTCATGCAGGTCCTTTTCGGTAATTCAGGCTCATTTATTATGGCTATTCTTATAATGATTTCAACATTCGGCTGTAACAACGGGCTAATACTTGCCGGGGCAAGAGTCTATTATTCGATGGCAAATGATGGCTTGTTTTTCAGTTCTGCAGGAAAGCTTAACAGAAATAAAGTTCCCGGCTTTGCTCTTGTAGTTCAGTGTATTTGGGCAAGCATTCTTTGTTTGTCAGGCACATACAGCAATTTGCTCGATTATGTAGTATTCACCGTTTTAATTTTTTATATACTAACGATTATCGGCATTTTTATCCTCAGAAAGAAACGACCCGATGCTAAGCGTCCGTATAAGGCATTTGGCTATCCCGCTGTGCCTGTATTATACATAACTGCTGCGGCTGTTATCATGGCGATTCTACTTATTTACAAACCTAACTATACCTGGCCCGGATTGCTTATAGTAATTGCCGGATTACCCGTATATTTTATCTGGCGTAAAGCGGAGCAATCAAATCCGGGTGGATTTTGATTTACATTGGAAAAATTGAATTTTTAAACAAACAACCTATGAATTAAAGCTTATTATTACTATTTGCAGTTTCTTCTTTGAGCATGGAATTTGCTATTTCTTTTGCTTCCAATTATTCAATCTTTCAGCTTTCAAAACAGCAAAATTTTTGTTTATTCATAAAGAACTGATGAATCTTTATTGTAAGTTGATTTAGTCGTTGATTCTGCTTTAAGCTTTTGTTTCTGGTTCTTAGTAATGACATTTCCAATTATGAAATATTTATTAATTGAATTTTTATAAGGGGAATGTTCAATGTAAGTATTCAAAAATACTTTAGAAATCTATTAATTAAAGATAAAACAAATATTTGTTTCGATTATATTAATATATAGAATTTTCTTAAGAATATAAAAAAGGATGCAAAAGTTTCAATAGAAAAAATTTATTTGAATAATAACCCGATATTTGATTTTTCGTGCTCCCTGTGGGACTCGAACCCACGGCCCATTGATTAAGAGTCAATTGCTCTGGCCATCTGAGCTAAGGGAGCGTTGCAAAATTACTAACTATCTCTTACATATACAAAAAAATCGGTTGGCTACCCTATCGGCTGAAGCATTGTTTCTTTTATCGAATTGATGAATTTTTTATGGAAAATATACGGGGGGTCAATACTTAATAATATAAAAGTTCGGTACAATGTAGAACAGACCGCAGATTTA
>DAHXMP010000039.1 GCA_027371665.1 Bacteroidota bacterium
CACAGAAGATGAACTGGCATTTAGAATACCTATGTCAACAGAATTAGAAAAATTGCCTTGAAAATCTGATAATTGTGCAGTGAAGACATTACTGTCTGCAAATTGCAGGCATGCCGAGAATGGAACCGTTATGGTTTCTCCTGCACAGAATGGTCCTAAAATAGTATCAACACCGAATCCTGAACTAATAGTTATATCAAAAGGATTAGGTTCACCTACCGTTGGTGGATTTGAAGCGGTTACCATTATCCTGTAATTTGTCCCATAAGGAAGGTCAGCGGGCAAAGTACCGATTATAGTATCAGAAGAAACACCGTTCTTTGAACCTATAACAAAAGTATTTACAAAATCACCATTGGGATTAGAAAGTATTGCCTTAAAAACATTACCTGAATCAAAATCAACAAAAGTCGTGAATGGAACAACAATCGAATCCCCAACACAGTAAGGTCCGCGAACAGGGCCAGCAATCAGACACGCAGCATCATATTGTATTTTATCTTTTTTATTTTTTACTTCAAATGGAAAAGGATATTCTCCAAATTTTGCAATAAAGCCATCCAATGTAATCCTATTGGGTGCTCTTCTTGGGTCTTCATGATATATAGTTGTGGTGTCAATTTGTGTTTGATAAGCTCCAGGAGTTGCAACAGTGTTCCAGCTTTGAGTCGCACCAACGATAATCATATCGCCATTTTTATCAATATCTATATCACTTCCGCTAATGTTACTTCCACTTACACTGTCACAATAATAGGTAGCCCATTGAATTGAACCGTCAGGGCCAAATTTTGCAAGAAATTGATTTGGACCCCCACCTGGTATTGGTTTATAGGAACAATTTGTTGCTATATTATTAGCACTGTTTGTTATCCCTGTTAAAATAATATTCCTGTGTTTATCCTGAGTTAATCCTAACCCAATGTCAGAACCAGAACCTCCGTAATAAGTACCCCATATTCTTTTTCCAACAGTATCTAATTTAGCTATAAATGCGTCCGTTGCTCCACCACCAAAAACGGGTTGCATAGAGTTTGGAGTAGCAATATCCGTTAAACTTGCAGTTGCTCCGGTAAGTATTACATTACCCCATCCATCCGGAAAAATATCACAACCGATATCAACTTCACATCCACCATAATATGTGCTCCATACTAAATTTCCAGATGAATCGAATTTAGCAACAAAAGCATCGAATCCATCGCATGAAGAATCCTGATATGCTCCCTGTGTTGCTAAACCAGTCTTGCTTTTTGTGGTACCGGTAATATAAATGTTACAAAATTGGTCTGAAGCAACAGCAGTTCCATAATCATCAACTCCGTCAATACCAAAATAAGTACCCCATTTCCTGTTGCCTGAAGTATCAAACCTGGCAATAAATGCATCCTTTGTTGGACTATTCATTACTGTTTTATAAGCTCCCGGTGTTGCTATACCATTATGACTGTACGTCCAGCCTGTCAATATAATTTCTGATTTATTATCAATACAAAGGTTTACTCCTTCGTTTAATGAACCATCTAAGCTGTCTCCTCCATAATAAGTAGCCCATATTCTATACCCGTTAGAATCCAACCGGGATAGAAAAACATCTGATTCTCCTCTTAGGTTTGTTTGATAGGCACCTGGAGTTGCTATACCATTACTACTATAAGTTACTCCTGAGATAATTATACTATTATCTATATTGATACATCCTATACCGGAACCAAAATCAATTGATGAATCGAATCCGCCATAGTAAGTACACCATTTTTTGTTTCCGTTTGAATCGAATTTTACTATGAATGCTTCACCGCCGACGGTATCTCCAACTGTCTTGTAAGCACCGATTGTTGCTATATTATTCAAGCTTGTAGTATAGCCCGTAACAACTATATTATTTATTTTATCAACTTTAATTGCAATAGCATCATCTATTCGCTCTCCACCATAATAAGTTCCCCAAATCAGCCGTGGGTCTATGATGAGAGTTTTGCTTTTATCGTAATCACCGACAGAAAAGCTGAGAATATTTCCAATTAAAACATACTTAACTGAAATCTTTTCAGAATTTTGAACATTTAAAACTGATTCTTTATTTTTTAAATTTTGATAATAATTTGAACATTGATAACTTATTGGAATCTTTTCAGCGATGCTCCCGAGCGATGTTTTGAAATATAGACTACCATCTTTTCCAATTGATAATTCGTTAGTTCCTTTATATTCAAGCTTTATATCTGATACATTTCCGCCCGGTTTTACCACTAAATCATACTCAACATTGGATGAAGGCTTTTCCTC
The DNA here is from genome assembly GCA_027371665.1 of Bacteroidota bacterium. Lineage (GTDB taxonomy): Bacteria > Bacteroidota > Ignavibacteria > Kapaibacteriales > UBA2268 > DAHXMP01. Next base: position 2,290 of record DAHXMP010000039.1, read on the forward strand.
GTCATTATTTATATAATATACCAGGTCTATGTTTGGATAAATATTTTCATATATTACTTTTTTATAGTGGTGTACACAAGTTACTCCATCAACCGGAGTATATGAAGAATAAAAATTATCATAATCTTCAGATATCCCTATCGTCTCAACTTTTGGTGAGTTGTTTACACCTAAAAAATTAATATCAACCCTGTGAGTTTTGAGAATTGTAAAATAAGATTCTATCGAATCCAAATAATTATTGATATTTTTGAATTGTAATTTTTGTAAACTATTATTATTTCTCTCATTGTCATTTTTTTTTACCATATCATAAGAACGAAACTCATAGCTCATACCGCCTTTCTTCAGGTAAATATTAATACCGTTTGAATTATAATAATACAATATGTCCTGGCGAACATTACCCTGCTGGTCTATTAACTGTCCCTTGTTTTCCCAGAAAGCGGATTTTTCAGGTACAATTAATTTATTTGATAAGTCAGAATTAGAGTTATAACTTATTGGAATCTTTTCAGCGATGCT
>DAHXMP010000055.1 GCA_027371665.1 Bacteroidota bacterium
ACTATTGATTTTTGCACACCGCTCAAATATAAAAAGATTATTATTAGGAACCGAAAACCGGTTTTCCAAACTACAAGTCATAAAATGCAAACTTAAAAGTACACCATAATTTAAGAACTGTTATATTGCATTCACAAATTCTAATAATTTTAATTATAATTATATAAATTGTAAGGCTTAGGTTGAAATCAAAAACGAAATCTTACAAAGTGAGTATAATTGGTGCCGGAGGCTGGGGTACTGCTCTTGCTATGACACTAAATGACAACGGGCATAAAATAAAAATCTGGACTTATGAAAAACATGTTGCAAAAGAAATCAATGATAAACATACCAATTCTACTTTTCTGAGCGGAGTTGTTATTCCTGAAAAAGTTGAAGCTACTTCAAACTTAAAAGATTTATCCGATAGTGAATTGATTGTGCTTGCCATACCAACACCACATATACGTGGTGTTCTGAAATCACTAACCATTACAAATATAAAAAACAAGTTAGTATTGAATGTAGCAAAAGGAATCGAGAAAAAGACTCTGATGCGAGTGTCGGAAATCGTTACCGATGTACTTAATACCAAACCTCAAAATTACATCATTTTAACGGGACCCAGCCATGCAGAAGAAGTATCGAGGAAACAACCGACAGCAGTTGTAGCGGCATGCGAAGACATTGCAAACGCAAAAGAAATACAATCAATTTTTATGACTAATTATTTCAGGATTTACACGACCGACGATGTTACAGGTTGTGAAATAGGAGGTTCTTTAAAAAATGTTATTGCGATTGCAGCAGGAATAATTGACGGTTTGAACTTAGGAGATAATACAAAAGCAGCACTTATTACGCGGGGTTTGGCTGAAATAACAAGGCTTGGCGTGGCTATAGGAGCCAATGCAATGACTTTTTCCGGGCTTTCGGGACTCGGGGATTTATTCGTAACATGTAACAGTAAACTAAGCAGGAACAGGTATGTCGGGGAACAAATCGGATTAGGAAAAAATATTGAAACCATTCAGAAAAATATGGAAATGGTTGCTGAAGGAATCAGTACAACCGAATCAGCCTATTTTCTTGCAAAAAAACACCGGGTCGAACTACCGATAATTGAACAAATGTATAATATTCTTTTCAAAAGGAAAAAGCCTCTGAAAGCAATACAGGATTTAATGACAAGACAGTCAAAGCGTGAATGGTGGTGGTAAAATTGATATATAGACTTCAATTTTGATTTTGAAATAAAAATAAATTATCTTATTGCTTTCAAAGATGTAAATCTTAAAGAAATAGATTGAAAAAACTAAGAATCATATTACTTTTATTATTAAATGTCATATTTACAAGGCAATCTTTTTCACAAATCACTGAATGGGTTTCACAGGTAATTTCATTTTCTTCGGAGCTTGGCAGAAAGCAGTTATCGGCAAGCCAGGTAGTCGGCAAGCCGAGCGTTATGCCCGATTTCGGAGAAACACCATGCGGATGGACACCGAAGAATTATGGCCCGGCGAAAGAAGAGTGGATTATTGTTGGATTTGACTCGGCAATTCATGTTTCGCAGATTGCCATTAATGCAACAGTAAATCCCGAAGGTATTTATAAGGTCATTTTATTCGATTCAAATGGAACAGAACACACTGTCTATAAAAGAAGTGTACAACTATCATCGTCAACTGAAGGCAAAATGGTTAATTTCATTATCGAAAAAATTAAATACAGAACAAACAAGCTTAAACTGGTGCTTCAAACAGATATAATATACACTACTCCTCAAATTGATGCAATAGCAATTTCCGAAAGCAGTGATTCGATTAAACCGAGAATCAATTATCTTCCCGACAAGACTTTCTCTAATAAACCTGAAAGGCTTGGTCCCGAAATAAATTCCAAATACCATGAACTAGCCCCCGTAATTACGCAGGATGGAAAAAGATTATATTTTGTCAGGGAAGGACATCCTAAGAATCTTGGATTTATGAAAATGCAGGATGTCTGGTATTCGGATATTGATAGTAACGGAAGATTTTCGGAATCGGTGAATATCGGTCCACCAATTAATAATTCATACAGCAATTTTGTTTGTTCAACAACACCGGATGGAAACGGGCTTTTGTTGGGAAATATATACCTCCGTGACGGCAGTATGAGGGATGGTGTTTCTATGAGTTATTTCGACGGCACAAAATGGAGTTTCCCTGACAGTTTAAATATAAAGAATTTTTATAATAATAACAGGAATGTCAGTTTTTCTATGTCTTCCAGCGGTAAAGTCCTTTTGATGTCTTTGGAAAGGAATGATACATATGGAGGCTTCGACATTTATGTAAGTTTTTTAAATAATGACAGCAGTTGGAGTGAACCAAAAAATATCGGACCTGAAGTCAATACAGCAGGTGATGAAATCTCCCCTTTTCTCGCTGCGGATGAAACAACCCTTTATTATTCAACAAACGGGGAAACCGGATTTGGGAGCAGTGATATGTTTCTAAGCCGAAGGCTTGACAGTACTTGGACAAACTGGTCAGAACCGGAAAATCTCGGGCCTGAAATAAACACTAAGGGATGGGATGCATATTACTCTATTACAGCTTCAGGTGACTATGCCTATTTTGTCTCAGACAGTGGATTGTCAACTCTTTCAGATATATATAGAATCAAACTTCCGGAAAGAGTAAAACCAAAATCTGTTGCACTGCTTTCCGGGAAAGTTCTTGATTCAAAAACAAAAGAACCTGTAGAAGCTACAATTAAGTATCAAATTTTATCTGATGGTAAGGAAGCCGGTATCGCTCATTCAAATGCAAAAACCGGGGATTATAAAATCGTTCTTCCCACAGGCAGTAATTACGGTTTCCTTGCTGAAGCTGAGGGTTTCATTGCCATCAGCGAACATCTTGACTTGACAAAAATTGGAAATTATCAGGAAATAGTTAAGAATTTATATCTTGTACCTATCGAAAAAGGACAGATTGTTAAATTAAATAACCTGTTTTTCGATTTCGGGAAGTCTGAAATTCTTAAAGAATCTTATCCTGAATTAAATAGAGTTTTAAGATTTCTCAACGAAAAACCTGAAATCAAAATTCTGATTGAAGGACATACAGATAATGTCGGAAGTGCAAAGACAAATCTGCAATTATCGGAAAAAAGAGCAAAAGCTGTTGCCGATTATCTCATCAATATGGGAATTGATAGAAACAGACTTTCAACTAAAGGGTATGGAAATACTAAACCTGTAGCTGACAATAACACTGAAGATGGAAGACAACAAAACAGAAGGGTTGAATTTGTAATATTAAAGTAATAATTTAAAATTAAAGGAACAGATATGAAAAACAAATATTTAACAATAATTTTAATTGCAATCTTAATGATGTCAGCATTGCAGTCTCAAAGCCAGAAAAGAACAATCACAGCAATAAACAAAAACAGCAATACAGGAAAAACCGAATTAAATCCCATTGATATAAAACTTAATAATTGTCTCAAAGATGCAGGGAAAGATTATCCGGGAGATATCATCAGATGCTTTAAAGATGCTGAAGAAAGCTGGCAGTTATTGCTTGACAGGACATATATGAAATTGATAGAAAAACTGGATTACACAGGCAGGCAATCGCTAAAAGATTCACAAATTTCATGGATGAAGTTTCGCGACAGTACTGCAAAGTTTAGTGATGATATGGTACGAAATCTTAATAACAATAATAAATATCCAGACTTTTCATCTTATGACAAAATTGAAAGAATCAAACAAAGATATTCAGATTTGAAAAGGTATTTAGACATGCTTGAAAACAAGTAGCTTTATTTTCAATTACTACAATTATTCCTAATTTTGTACTTCTAAATTAAGAATATCAACGGAATATTATGAAAACTTTAAATGTAAATATTGACCATGTAGCAACTCTAAGGGAAGCCAGGGGCGCCAATGAACCTGACCCGGTTACTGCTGCAGTGAATGCCGAACTTGCCGGTGCTACAGGTATTGTTTGTCATCTAAGAGAAGACAGACGTCATATTCACGACAGGGACCTAAGAATATTAAGAGAGGTTGTTCAGTCAAAGCTCGACCTTGAAATGGCGGCTAACGAAGAGATTATTAAAATAGCACTTGATGTATTACCCGATATGGTTACTATTGTCCCGGAAAATAGGAAGGAACTGACAACCGAAGGAGGATTGAATGTTTCTGATAATATTGAAAGATTAAAAAAACTTGTAGAGAGGATGCACGAAAAATCCATTTTCGTAAGTTTCTTTGTTGAGCCGGATATCAACCAAATCGAAGCTTCATTGATAGCAGGAGCAGATATGGTAGAGTTACATACAGGTACTTATGCGAATCTGAAGGGCGAGAACGAATTAAGCCAGGAACTAATCAAAATAAAATCTTCGGCACAGTTCGCAGGTGAGGCAGGTTTGAAAATAGCCGCCGGGCATGGATTAAATTATATTAATATTACACCTATGTGCATGGTTCCCGAAATCAGGGAGTTCAGCATTGGGCATACAATTATCAGCAGGGCTGTTTATGTTGGAATTACACAGGCTGTAAAGGAAATGATAGATATGATAAATAATTCTTCAAAATAAAATTCAATTGTTATACTTAATTCCGGCAAGAATGACAGAACTTATACACTTAATTAAATATTTATCAAATAACATTCAGATATTATGTGTGGAATAGCCGGAATTTTCGAGTATGCGGTCACCGACAGCAAGATACAAGATAAGCTGTTAAAATCAATGAGCGATATAATTGTGCACCGCGGACCGGATTCTGAAGGACAGTGGATTTCTCAAGGCAATCATTGCGGACTAACATTCAGAAGACTTTCCATAATAGATTTAAGTTCTGCAGGCAATCAACCTATGCACTCACATAACGGTAAGTTATCCATTGTTTTTAACGGAGAAATTTATAACCACCTGGAAGTAAGAAAAGAACTGGAAGATAAGGGATACCTTTATCATTCGCGTTCGGATACCGAGACAATACTTAACGGATACAATGAATATGGAGAAAAGATTCTCGACAAGATGATAGGGATGTGGGGAATTGCGATTTG
>DAHXMP010000060.1 GCA_027371665.1 Bacteroidota bacterium
GGAACATAGGCACCATACCCAACAATACCAATCATTTTTTAACTCCTTACTTTGATGAAAAATAAAAGATTGTTTTCTATTTTCAAATAGCGAATTTTGTTTCGAATCTTTATCTTTGACTTCAGTCATTGTTTTTATACAGTATTTGTTTTATCTTAATTCGGTTAATAATAAAAAAAAAAGCATAAATTGCAAAATCAAATAGAAAACAATCTTTTATTTTTCATCAAAGTAAGGAGTTAAAAAATGATTGGTATTGTTGGGTATGGTGCCTATGTTCCGGCTTACCGGATTAAAGCGAGCTCGATTGCAGACCAATGGAACGACGATATTGTAGCAATCGAAAGAGGCTTGCTGATGAAGGAAAAAACTGTTCCCGGGAGAGACGAAGATACCATTACGATAGCCGTTGCAGCGGCAAAAAATGCCGTTAAGCGGGCAGGGATTGACCCTAAAAAAATAGGTGCAGTTTACATTGGTTCCGAATCTCATCCATATGCAGTGAAACCGTCGGGAACTGTTTTGGTTGATGCTCTCGGCATAGGGCCTAATGTACACGTTGCCGATTTTGAATTTGCCTGCAAAGCAGGTACTGAAGCTATGTTTGTAGCCTACAGCCATGTAAAGTCGGGAAATATGGATTATGCAATGGGAATCGGTGCCGATACATCGCAGGGAGCACCCGGCGATGCACTCGAATATTCAGCTTCGGCAGGCGGTGCTGCTTTTATTTTCGGAAAAGATAATGTTATCGCCGAAGTTTTGCATACACATTCATTCACAAGCGATACGGCAGATTTCTGGAGGCGCGAGTATCAGCATTACCCGAGGCATGGCGGAAGATTCACGGGTGAACCCGCTTATTTCAAGCACATACTCGGCTGTGGAAGATTATTACTCGAAAAGTCCAAAATGAAACCTTCCGATTTTGCTTATGCAGTGTTTCATATGCCGAACGGAAAATTTCCGCTGAAAGCCGGGCAAATTCTCGGGTTCAGGAAGGAGCAGATGGAACAGGGCTGGCTCGTAAATATTATGGGTAATACTTACTCGGGTTCTTCTCCAACCGGACTGACTGCCGTTTTAGATGTTGTCAAACCAGGAGAGAAAATTTTCATGGTTTCTTTCGGTTCGGGTGCGGGAAGTGACGGCTTCATATTCAAAGCAACGGAAAGAATTGCACAGGTACAGAAAAAAGCACCGAAGACGAGAAATATGCTTAATGATAAGAAGATTTATCTCGATTACGGCAAATATGTCGCATTCAGAAAGAAAATAATGTTTAATGAATAATAGATTTGGAGGTTATTTATGCGGGAAGTCGCAATAATTGGCGTCGGCATGACAAAATTCGGCGAATTGTGGGACCAGGGTATCCGCGATATATATGCCGAAGCAGCCCTGAAAGCCATGGAAAATGCCGGCGTTGAGAAAATTGATTCTATGTATGTTGGTGCTATGTCCGGCGGATTGTATGCTTACCAGGAGCACCTGAGCTCTGTCATGGCTGACTACATCGGGCAGAAAGGCGTGCCGTCTGCGAGAGTAGAATCGGCATGTGCTTCGGGAGGTACTGCTATCAGAGCCGCATTTATGGAAGTTGCATCCGGCATGAGCGATATCGTTCTTGCAGGAGGTGTCGAAAAAATGTGGGATGTCGAAGACGGAACATTTGTCCTTGCAACCGCATCAGACCAGGAATACGAAGCATATAACGGTGTTACGTTCCCCGGTTTGTATGCAATGATGGCAAGGGCTTATATGGATAAATATAATTTAACGAGGGAAGAGCTTGCTGCCATTCCTATAAAAAATCACAAACATGCCGTTAACAATCCGAATGCCCAGTATCCTTTCGAGCTCGACCTGAAGGGCGTTCTCGGCTCCTCTATGGTAGCCGACCCTTTGACGCTGATGGATTGCTCACCGATTACGGATGGAGCTGCCGCCGTGATTTTATGCCCGCTTGACTTAGCACACAAATTCACAAAACATCCTGTTAAAATCAAGGGTATAGGTGCTGCAACCGGGCCGATTGCTTTACATAATCACGTTGATATGACAAAACTCGATGCTGTGAGGATTGCAGGTGAAAGAGCATATAAAATGGCTAAACTAAAACCGTTGGATATATCTTTTGTAGAAGTGCATGACTGTTTTTCCATTGCTGAAATAATTGTACTCGAGGAACTTGGTTTCTTCAAATACGGCAAGGCAGGCAAAGCCATAGCCAACGGAGAAGCTACTTACGGCGGCAAAATTGTCGTTAATCCCAGCGGGGGTTTAAAGGCAAAGGGACATCCAGTCGGAGCTACTGGTGTCGCACAGGTTATAGAATGTTACGAACAGTTAACGGGTAAGGCGGGGAAACGCCAGGTTAAAAATGCTAATTACGGAATGGCTCAGAATATGGGCGGTTCAGGCGGAAGTTGTGTTGTACATATATTGGAGGCGGTATAATGGCTATTAGTCCGAGATATACAAGGGAAATACCTCACCGTTACAGGTTGGAGGCTCAGAAGTTTGAATGTGGTGCAGTATCGCTGGCAACGAGATATGTCTGCCCGGATTCAGATTGCAAAAAATCCAAGAAAATCACTCTGAAGGGAACAGGAAAAATCTTAACATATACTATAATCCACATAGCTGCCGATGCTTTTGCTAAGGAGACACCCTATGCGGTCGCCGTTATTGAAACCGACGAGGGAGCAAGACTGACGGCACAGGTCGTTGACTGCAATTTCGATGATTTGAAAATCGGTGCAAGGGTAGAGCTTGTCTTCAGGAAAATCACGGAGGAAGGTGCCTCTGGGATTATTAACTACGGCTACAAAGCTGTGCTGGTTTAATTTATTTCAATAACCCCATGCTTTAAGTGTGGGGTTAGTTTCTGCAAGGGATATGAGTAAAAAAGAAAGGAAAACATATCATGAGAAAGAGAAAGGAAATACCGAAATTTAAAAACGAAAATGAGGAAAGAGCTTTTTGGGCTAAGAATGAATCCGGCAATTTTATTGATTGGAATTAAGCGGATAAAGTGATTTTTCCCGAATTAAAACCGAGCATTAGGAGTATTTCAATAAGGCTTCCCGAAATGATGATAAAAGAATTGAAGCAATTGGCTAACAAAAGAGATGTTCCTTATCAATCGCTCATCAAGATGTATTTGCAGGAGCGAACCGAGCATGAAATCAGGTAAATAGAATATCCTAAGAACACAACACACAAACCATCCAAAATTCCCCGGATGTTTGCGATTTATTTCGATATTTGATAGATTGCAATGTCAAATGAGAAGCAATTCTTAATTACTTTTTGAAATGACAATTTTCATTCTGAATGGAGTGAAACAAAATGAAGAATCTCACTTTTAACTAATGAGAGGCTAAGACTTCGCTCAGCATGACATAAGTATCGGAAAATAATTATTTTTATAAAAAATCAGAGTTAATTATGAAAATTCATGAGTATCAGGCAAAAGGATTATTGAAAAAATTTGATGTTCCCGTTCTTTTCGGGAAAGTGGTTTTCAGCCCGGATGAAGCCGGGAAAGTTGCTTTTGAAGATTTTGCATCGAAGGGCATAAATACTATTGTTGTAAAAGCACAGGTTCATGCCGGCGGCAGGGGCAAAGGCATTATCCATAATATCGAAACGGATAAACAAATTGAATTGTTCGGCAAACCGTTGAGAGGAGTCAATATTGTTTCCGGTGATAATGTCCCCGACAAAGTATATCAAATCGGGATGAACATGCTCGGCAATAAGCTCGTAACTATTCAGACCGGAGCTGCCGGAAGCGTAGTAAGAAGGATGCTCCTTGAAGAAGGAGTAGGCATTGCCAAAGAATTTTATGCAGGTATCGTTCTCGACAGGCAGAGCGGGAGAAATGTGATTATGGTTTCGACCGAAGGAGGAGTTGAAATAGAGAAAGTTGCCGAGGAATCCCCTGAAAAGATTTTGAAGGAACAAATCAATCCCGCAATCGGGCTACGCCCGTTTCAGGCTCGAAGCCTTGCTTTCGGGCTTGGCTTAAACGGAGAGCCTTTCAAAAAATTTCTTTCTTTCATTACTAATTTATATTCAGCTTATGAAGCTTTGGATTGCAGTTTACTCGAAATCAATCCACTCGTGCTGACGGAAGACGGGAAAATCATTGCACTCGATGCCAAGATGAATTTCGATGACAATGCACTCCACAGGCATCCGGATTATCTCGAATTGAGGGATACCTTCGAGGAATCGCCTCTCGAAGTGGAAGCCTCGAAATACGATTTGAATTATATAAAGCTCGACGGCAACGTCGGCTGTATGGTAAACGGTGCAGGGCTGGCGATGTCAACGATGGATTTGATACAGCTTTCCGGAGGAAATCCAGCAAACTTCCTCGATGTCGGAGGTGGTGCAAATCCGGACAGGATTGCAAATGCTTTCAGGATTATGATGAGCGACCCGAACGTGAAAGCCGTTCTGATAAATATTTTCGGTGGAATTGTACGCTGCGACAAAGTTGCAGACGGAATTGTACAGGCATTGAAGACCGTTCAGGTTAATATTCCCGTGATTGTACGCCTCGATGGTACAAACGCCGAAGAAGGAGCGGAAACACTTAAGAAATCAGGTTTGGAATTTAAAGTAGCCAAAAATTTTGAAGATGCCGCTAAGAAAGTAACTGAAGTAGTAGCAAGCGTAGCATAAAATATTCTTAAATCTTGATAAGGTTGTTTGAAGGTATTTTTCAATCAACCTTATTCTTTATACTTTTGGCTCTCAGTGAACCGGGATTGGCTGTGAATGTCAGGTCATTATATTTTTCGGTTCCATTTTCGAGGAGCTTTTTTTCTGCGATGAAACCTATCATCGCGGCATTGTCAATGCAGTATTCGGGGTCGAGCGTTACGACTTTGATCCCTTCGAGCTTTGCAAGTTTTGAAGCACGTTCCCTTAAAAGCGAATTCGAAGAAACTCCCCCGGCTATGATTAAATGCTTTACGTTATATTCTACCGATGCATCAATGCTTTTTTTCACGAGTACATCTACGATGGCTTCCTGTACAGAGGCACATAAGTCGGGTAGTTGATTTTCTGAAAGTCCATCCGGAAAATTTTTATTCAGGAAATATCTCACCGATGTTTTCAATCCGCTGAAGCTGAAATTGTAATCGCCGCTGTGGAGCATTGCTCTCGGGAAGTCGTAAGCCTTCGGATTGCCTTTCTTAGCAAGCATATCAATTTCGGGGCCTGCGGGATACTGCAATCCAAGCATAGTGCCGATTTTATCGAATGCCTCTCCCGCGGCGTCGTCAACCGTAAAGCCTAAGATTTTATAAGATGAATAGGATTCGACAAGAAATAGAATCGTATGCCCTCCGCTGACAACTAATGCCACATATGGAAATTCTACCGTTTTATCCTGTATGTTACCGGAATACAAATGCCCGTCGAGATGATTGATTGGGACGATGGGCAAGTTATATCTTAATGACAATCCTTTTGCAAAGTTTGAGCCGACTATGAGTGAGCCTATTAATCCCGGCTCTATGGTAACCGCGAGTGCCTGTATATCATGTATATTTAATTTCGCAATTTCCAAAGCATCATGAACGACTTTGCTGATGTAGTCGAGATGAGCACGGGATGCGAGCTCAGGTATTACTCCGCCATACTTTCCATGGAAATGCTGTGAGGAAATGACGTTGCTCAAAACCTTTGAATCGCTAATAACCGCAGCAGCAGTTTCGTCGCAGGAACTTTCTATAGCCAGGATTTTCATTTTTAATGCCTGAAATGCCTCATTCCGGTTAATACCATAGCTAAATTATGCTCGTTGGCGGCTTCGATGACTTCCCCGTCCCGTACCGAACCGCCGGGCTGAATAACAGCGGTTGCCCCGGCATCTATAGCCATCATTACGCTGTCTGCAAAGGGGAAATACGCATCCGAAGCCATTACTGAGCCATTCAAATCAATGCCCATTAATTTTGCCTTCTCGATTGCGATTCTCGCCGAATCAACTCTCGACATCTGCCCTGCTCCAATAGCAAGTGTCCTGTCTCCGGCAGAATAAACGATTGCATTTGACTTAACATGCTTGACGATTTTCCAGCCGAACTTTAAAGCTTCCATTTCCTTTTCTGTCGGCTGACGCTTGGTTGCGACTTTCATATTGTATTCATCATAAAGTTTTAAATCGGTTGACTGGACAAGGAATCCACCTGATACCGATTTGATTTCCATGCCGAGTGAATTTTTCAGCTTTGTGTAATCTGCAAGGATTAATCTCCTGTCTCTTTTCTTTGTAAGAATCTGTAGGGCTTCATCTGTAAATTCAGGGGCGATTATTAATTCTGTAAAGAGACTGTGAACGGTTTCTGCCATCGTTTTATCCAATGTACGGTTTACGACGATTATACCCCCGAAAGGAGAATCGGTATCTGTGGAAAAAGCTTTTTGATATGCTTCGGGTAAACTGTCAGCAATTGCCACACCGGACGGATTTGTATGCTTGATAATTGCGACTGCGGTTTCGTCAAATTCGAGAATCAGGCGGGAAGCGGCATCAATGTCAATAATATTATTATAGGAAAGCTCTTTGCCATGAAGCTGTTTAAATATTTTGAAAAACGAGCCGTAAAGCTGAGCCTTCTGGTGAGGGTTCTCGCCATACCTGAGAGACTGCTGAATTTTCATTCCGAATGTTTTTTTATCGGGCATTTCGATTTTGTTTATTTTATCGAAATAGGAAGAAATTATAGAATCGTAATAAGCGGTATGGCTGAAAACTTCTCCGGCAAGCTCGGTTCTGAGATTCAAAGGGATAGTTTTATTATTTTCTTTAAGGGATTTTAATATATCATCATAATGTTTGGGATTCACTACGACGGCAGTCCACTGATAATTCTTAGCCGCAGCCCTGAGCATTGTGGGTCCCCCAATGTCAATATTTTCGATTATTTCTTCGTGTGTGCTACCCTCTTTTTCAAGCGTTTCTTCAAATGGATAAAGATTAACGACGAGAAGGTCAATTGATGGGATATTATGCTCGGCAAGCTGTTTCAAATGCTCTTCTACGTCGAGCCGGGCAAGCAAACCTGCCATCACAACAGGATGAAGTGTTTTTACCCTTCCATCGAGAATTTCTGGGAATCCAGTCAAATCGCCGATGTTCTTTACGGGAATGCCGGAATCCCTCAGTAGCTTTGCTGTGCCACCGGTAGAAAATATTTCAATACCAAGTTGATTTAATTCTTTTGCAAATTCAACAATCCCGGTTTTATCTGAAACCGAGATGATTGCTTTTGAGATGTTGTGTGTTTCAGGTGTTTTCATTTTAAATCCGAATTATAAATTATATCGTCAATTTCAAAAATATCAATTTAATATTTATTTCTTAATGACTCTTAATAAAGGTAAAATTTCGCCAATAAGATAGAATGAGCCTAAAATAAGCAAGGGTTCTTCAAATTTAATCGCTGATTTGAAGGCGTTTTCAACATTTTCATATAAAAAGTAATTTTCAAATCCTAACTTAATAACATTCTGCCTTAATACATCAGTAGTCATAGCTCTGTCAATTTCAGGCTTAGTGAGAAATAATTTCGAGCAAACGGGCTTTAAATAAGACAGAATATTATCAGCATCCTTATCTGACATGACGGCAAAAACGATATTCCATTTTGTATCCTTGTAACCGCATTTGTATAAAGTGTCAATCGTCTGTTTTATTGCTCCGGGATTATGCGCCACGTCCAGAACCAAAGGATATTTATTATTAATTAATTCGATTCTTGCTTTCAGCCCGGTATTAATTTTTATCTTTTTAAAACCTTCGTAGATGGATTTATTATTTATTTTGAAATGCCCGTGAAGCTTATCCAGGGCAGCCATTGCAGTTATAGCATTGTGTGTTTGATGTTCTCCGGCAAAATCAAGATTCAAATCGGTATAATTATTGGATTCTGATTTCAGGGAAAATGACATAGTAAGATTTTTGAAATAACTAATATCTACGGCTGAAAAAATACTTTCCGAAGAAATTATTTCAGAACCGGTTTTATCTGCTTTTTTCCTTTATAACGGAAATGGCTTCAGTAGAATTCCGGGAAACTATTACGGGGGTATTTTCTTTAATAATTCCCGCTTTTTCAAAAGCAATATCTTTTATTGTTTTGCCGAGATACTCTGTGTGGTCAATATCAAGACTTGTAATAACAGAAAGCAAAGGCTTTAAAACATTAGTGGAATCGAATCTCCCACCCAAACCGGTTTCGATGACTGCAACATTAACTTTTTGTTCGGCAAAATACCGGAATGCCATTGCTGTTGTGATTTCAAAGAAAGTGGCTCCAATCTTCTCGCCTTCGGGCATCAGGATTTCAGCCAGCCTGATAATGTCATTATCGGAAATTTCAATTATATTGACACGAATTCTTTCATTGAACCTGACAAGATGAGGCGAAGTGTATAATGCCGTTTTATACCCGGCTTCCATGAAAACAGAAGCGAGCATTGAGCAAACCGAGCCTTTGCCGTTTGTTCCTGCAATATGTACGGAAGGAAAAGAATTCTGAGGATTTCCGAGAAAGTTTAACAGGTGTTGAGTCCGCTCGAGACCGGGTTTAATACCGAATCTTTGAAGGGAAAATAAATGAGCGAGTATTTCTTCCTTTTTATTATATTTAAATTTATCCGAGTTTATGTGCATATTTATTTTCAATTTGAATTATTAAATTGCACAAAATTAACAAAAGTAAAAGATTAAATAGGATTCGGAATTGCATGGATTCAGAGCTTAAAGGAAAGATTATCTGGCTGACAGGAGGCAGCCGCGGAATAGGAGCCGGGACGGCAAAAAAGCTCGTTAAAACGGGTGCAAGGCTCATTTTGAGCTCAAGAAACATTGATGAAAATAATAAATCTATTGGGGATTTAACTTCATATCAGAATGTTTATTTCTATCCCTGTGATGTCTCATCCCATGAAGAAGTGAAAACAACTTATAAAAAAATTGAGAAAAATATTGGCGATGTCGATATTTTAATCAATAATGCCGGTGTTGCAAAGTTCAAACCCATTGATGAACTTTCGGTTAATGATTTCGATGATATGATGGGAATAAATCTTAGAGGAGCTTTTCTTTGTATCGGGACGGTTTTACCGAAGATGATAGAAAAGGGAAAAGGAATTATTCTGAACATCATATCAGTTGCCGCCGTGAAAATTTTTACCGGCTCGTCAATTTACTCTGCATCGAAAGCAGGTTTGCTGGCAATGAGCCGTTCGATGAGAGAAGACCTCCGTTCAAAGGGGATAAAAGTAATTGATATACTTCCGGGTGCGACGGAAACGGAGTTGTGGAGTTCGAAGTCGAGGGAAAAATATGGGAAGAGAATGATTAAGCCGTCAGAGCTTGCCGATGTTATTGTCGATATTCTGGAAAAGTCGGTTAAGAATAAATTAATGATTGAGGAGGTCGTCATCAGGCCGCAATTGGGGGATTTATCATGAAAATATTTGTCAAAATAAATAAGTTTTTAATCTTTTTTGTCCTGATTTTGATTTTCTCTTCGGATGCTTATTGCAGGAAGGACAGAGACTATGAATTAGGTTTGAAAAAAATCGAAGGAAAAGACTATACCGGCGCCGTTAAAGAGTTCGACAAAGTTATCAAGAGAAATCCGAAATATTCTTATGCTTATTATAACCGTGGCTTGGCTTATGACAGGATGAATAAATTAGAGGATGCAATCAGGGATTATACAGAAGCCATCAAAATAAAACCTGATTATTATGAAGCGTACAACAACAGAGGCACTGTCAGGGATACTCTGGGAGATAAAAAGGGTGCTTACGTTGATTATTGCAAAGCACTCGAAATAAATGCAAAATATGCTCTCGCCTATTATAACAGGGGTATCTGGAAAAGCCAGAGAGGCGACAGGAGAGGAGCTTTAAGCGATTATAATTTAGCTGTTCTTTTTGACCCGAAATATCCCAATGCCTGGTATAACAGGGGTATCGTGAAAAACGATATGGGAAATGACACTGGTGCAATTGCCGATTATAATGAAGCAATCAAGCTTGACCCGAAATTCGGTGTTGCATATTATAATCGCGGCAATGTAAAAAGAATTATGAAAGATTATGATGGTGCCATCGCAGATTATAATGAAGCATTGAAAATGGACTCTACTGCCGTCAATGCTCTAAATAACCGGGGCTTGGCGAAATACGGCTTGAAAGATGTTGACGGAGCAATAGCCGATTACAGCGAAGCAATCAGAATCAATCCGAATTATTTTCTTCCATACTGTAACAGGGGCATAATAAAATTTGAGCAGAGAAGGGCTTCGGGCGGTTCTGCCGAATATATGAACGATTTCAACAAGGCTATAGATCTTAATCCCAATTACAGTATTGCATACTTTCACCGGGGTTTGGCAAAGAAATTCCTCAAGGATTATCCCGGGGCAATAGACGATTTCAGCATGGTTGCAAAACTCGATTCAAACTATGCCTACGGCTATTATAACCGCGGGCTGGTTTATTATGATTGGGAGAAGTATAAGGAAGCAATTCCGGATTTTAATACTGCTATCGTGAAGTACCCGAAATATGTCGAAGCATATTATTACAGGGGTTTGTCATATTTTAATCTCGGTAAACGCAATGATGCCTGCAAAGACTGGAAGTCGGCAGAGGAACTTGGAAGCAAGGACGCAGAATATCTATTGGAAAGTAATTGTAAAGAGTGAATAATATCAAAAACCACAATGATTTTGTATGAATCAGGACAATTTAATAAATGCTGGCTATGATGTTGAAAATAATGGCGTTGAACCTATCAGCCTCGGTTTGCCCGATAAAGTTAAAACGCTGCCCACAAATCCCGGTATTTATCAATTCAAAAACGAAGCCGGAAAAATAATATATATCGGCAAGGCAAAAAACCTGAGAAACCGGGTCCGCTCTTACTTTCAAAATAACCGTCCCGTCGATGCAAAAACCAAAGCTTTGCAGAAAAATATTTCCGATATAGAAGTAATCGTTACAGATTCCGAGGCGGAAGCTCTCATTCTCGAAGATACACTCGTTAAAAAGTATAAGCCTAAATATAATATAATGCTCAAG
>DAHXMP010000061.1 GCA_027371665.1 Bacteroidota bacterium
TGCATTATTATACCCATTTTTTTAAAATGAAAAGAATACCCCAAAAATCATATATAAAATATTTGTTTTTATTTATATTTATTTATTTTGCAGGATATTATTCTGCTTATGCCACGGATTTGATTGTTTCATCAATTCTAAGTCCTCAGGGAACGATAACAGAAGACCTCCCACAGACAATTTCTTTTAATGTCTCAAATATAAATGTATTGCCGGCAGAATCTTATTCTAATGTGGTGGTCATCATTAAAGAAGGCTCAATGACACCGGTTTATACTGCTACGGTTGACGGGATACCAATAAATCCGGGAGAAACAAAAACTCATACGGCAGCTGAAACGTGGACACCTACCGATACGGGTAAATACGAAATCATGGTTGCCGTCAATTATTCACAGGATATTGACCATAGTAATGACACATTAAAGGAAAAAATAATAGTAATTCCAAATAACAAAGTTTTTGCAAAATACCCTATCAGTTTTACACAAGCAAGCTTTGAATATCCGAAAACAGATAATAACTCATTGTCCGGATATTTCACGGTTGATTTTCCACCACTCGAAATGACACAATTCGTAAATGTCATGGCTCGTACAAGCATTTCCACTCCTTATTACTGGCTTATAAGAAATATGCCATTACTGCCATTTATTAATCCATCGTCAGTAAGTTTTTGGGTAGATTTTTCTCAGTTAAATATTCAGGATGGATTTAATCTAAGTAATTTATTTGTAGATATAATGTGGAGTGACACAGTTATATACCAGGCATTTGAAGTAGTTCAGGATACAAATGTTTCAGTTGGCAAAACTTTAATTAATATAAATACTGATAACGGGCCAAAGGATACAATTGAAAAAATACCTCTGACCACTCCACCAATTAATTTTGACCCAATTACAGTTATAACATGGAATTACCGGGGATGTAACGTTCCAAATATTGACCTTGATTCGTCGAATCATAATCCGTCGAATACACCGGGTTATGCAGGCGATAAAAATGCCTGCGGGCCTGCCGCTGCTGCAAACAGTATGCAATGGCTCGAAAACGAACATCCGAAGATACCTCAAACAAATACTTCACACAGGGAAAAAATGGAGGAATTAAGCAAATTGATGAACCGAATACGAGAACAGGGAGTTACTACCCAGCAGCTTGTTACCGGTAAACTTAATTTTATTAATAAATACAGGCTTCCCATTCGTGTCAAGTTCCAGTCAGCATTTGTCGGAGATTCTTCAATAAAAGTTCCGGGAAATAAATTCAGTAACGAGGCAAAAAATGAAAATACGGGAAATAGGACTCCTCCGACATGGGATTGGCTCACACAGGAATTCGAGCATGGAGAAGATGTAGAGATAATGGTCGGCTGGTACGACCTAAACGGACAAAGGCATGGTGGGCATTGGGTAACGGTTACAGGTATCAGCGATGTAAAAACGGCAAAGGGATTATATTTCAAGGATGATGCTAATCAAAAAGATATCGGCGGCACACGCGAACAATTTGTAAATTGGGTAACCGGAGACGGCGGCTGGTCAAGGATGACAGGTTTGAATATTGCTGGATATTACCCCTGGATTGAATCAATTGTTTCTGAAAGCTATGATTCTACGGTATATCAGGATGCTGACCCGTTAGGATGGAACTTAGCAAAATTTTTTGGAATATTCTTCGACCTCGATTCAAAGAAAGGCGAGGTCGAGATAGCCGTGACGGCAGATACTGCAAGCAGATATTTAAACCTATGGGCAGGAAAGACAGATTCAAATAATCTATTCTGGTTTGGAAGAAATATTTTCCTTCCACCATTCGATACAATACAGAAATACACATTTTTCTGGGATTTCGGCGACCTGGGTTATACGAAGGATGATATACCTGATTCGATAAGAACATCAATAATGATAACAGACACACCGATTACAAAAATTGATTCAATTAAATCTTTTATTGACGTGAAACTCGGCACAACAAGAGTTGATATAGGGGACGGGACAAAAGATACATTCAAAATTAAGCTCCCGCCAATAAAGCTGTCATGGCCTGGTGCAGAAGGATGGGAGTTGAAAGATTATGTCTACCGCGGATGCACGGTACCTAATATTGACCTCGATTCCACGAAATATAATCCAACGACGGTTGCGGGTTATGCCGGGGATAAAAATGCTTGCGGGCCAGCCGCTGCATCAAACAGCATGCAATGGCTTGCAAATGTTAATAAAAAGCTCGATCCCGGAAATGCACACAGAGATAAACTGAAAGAATTAAGCGGATTAATGAACAGAGGCAATAATGACGGTGTCGTTACAGGAGATTTTATCAAAGCAAAACTTGCATATATAGACAAATACAAACTACCGATAAAAGTGAAGTTTCAAAGCTTCAAACTCGACAGCAATGACATTTCATCTCCGAATGCAGCTTATGGACATTTAGCAAAGAATATGAATGATTCTGCAAACAAGCCTCCGAAATGGGACTTCCTCGTTAATGAAATGAAGGACAGCGAAGATGTCGAAATTGAGTTCGGTTACTACGATTCACACGGCACCAGGCACGGCGGGCATTGGATTACAGTCAACGGTGTGAGCGATGTTACAATTGCAAGAGGATTATACTTCAAAGATGACCTGAACCAGGCAGATTCCGGCGGAACAAGAAACCCTTACGTAAATTGGAAGGACACGCTCGGATACTCCTATATGCAACAGCTTTCAACCAACGGTTATACATGCTGGGTCGAATCAATAATATCGGAAAGCTATGATTCGACAGTTACATTTGTTGCCGGCGGCGTTAACGAGCAATTGCCCGAGGAAAAATACAGCCTGAAAATAGTTCCTAATCCAGGCCCGACAGGTACAACCATTAACATTGGATTCAATTTACCGGAAATTTCATCAGTGGAAGCTGATATTTACGATTTAAACGGGAATTTGGTTACGAGGCTATACGAAGGCAGACTGGAGGCAGGTTCACATGAAATAACATGGAAAGGAACAAATGCCAGCGGCGAGTTTGTATCATCAGGAACTTATATCATATCACTCACCATAAACGGCAATAAGCTCAGCGAAAAAATAATAAGAAATTAAGATACATTTTAGCACTTAAAAATAAATGCCATGCTGAAAGTATACAGTTTCAGCATGGCAATTTTTTATATCATATTCAATGATTATTCTATTTTTATCCCTGTTCCATGACTGGGAATAATAAATTCATTTCTTGAAATGCCTTCTTTCTTCCTGATAGCTTCCAAAGCGAGGACGGGGTCGAGCATACCGTCATCTCCCTGCTCAAAGGTTCCCCAGTGAATAGCCATAGAAGTTTTTGAATGTAAAATTTTATGGGCTTTAACTGCATCATCGGGATTTTCGTGAATCTCATGCATGAACCATGCAGGCTTAATCGGGGCAATAGGAAGCATTGAAAGCCTCATAGGACCGAATTTGTTATGAATCTGCTTAAAATGTTTGCCGAACCCTGTGTCACCCGCAAAGTAAATGGGTCCGCCTTTTGCCTGGATGACATAGCCTCCCCATAATGTTTCATTCCTGTCGCAAAGCCCCCGCCCGGAGAAATGCCTTGCCGGAACGAAAGTGATTTTAAGATTTTTGAAATCCTTTTCCTGCCACCAGTCAAGCTCGAATGTGTTTGTCATACCTTCCTCGTCCATTAAACCTTTATTGCCAAGCCCGACAAGGAATAGAGGATTGTAAGCTTTTTTCAGGCGATTTAATGTCGGGATGTCCAGGTGGTCATAATGGTCGTGGCTAATCAGCACGATGTCAATATGGGGCAAATCCCTGAATCTTATTCCGGGCGGCCTGTGACGGTCAAACCCGATTAAAGGTATGGGGCTTATACTTTCAGACCAAACGGGGTCGGTGAGAATGTTTATGCCGTTAGTCTGAAGCAAAACGGTTGCATGATTGATGAATGTTACTATTAATGTATCGCCGTAAACTCTATCGGTAGGTTTGGGACCGGGAGGGTCTGCCCACCAGTCACTCCAGTCACCTTTCGAGCTCGTCAATTGCCATTCTAAAAAGTCCCAGAAACTTCTTTCAGTGCCGCTGTCCTGGTTATGGAAATGTTTCCCGTCGAAATGGTCAGAGACAGAACCTGTGTATCGCGAGCCGTCAAAAGAGCAGCAGGAAGATATAGCCGCCGCAATAACGAGAAAAAATATTAAATTTATTAGTTGGGATTTTTTCCTTTTCATTTTATCAAAATACTCATCAATAAAAATTTCTTTAATAAAAATTCTTTACTGTAACGAAAAATAACTGAATTAATTTCAAATATACAAAATCCTAAATCAACCCAATCCAGGCACCCATCCTGCCTGATTTGTCCCCGTCTCGCCTGTAGGAATGATAATTTGGAACCGTAATTGTACATATATCGGATATTTCAATGTTTTCTTCCCTGACGCCGCTTTCCAAAAGCCGGAGCCTGATTTGAGCCTTATTGTCAAATAACCATTTTTCATCTTTCTCCCCATTTGACAATGGTGGATTCAGGTGGATTTTAGGTTTAGTCGTCATGGGAAAATATCTTGCGACATCATAACCCACTTCGTACTTCTCTCCCGATGCTGACGGGGTAATCCAAATCAACAAATCTTCAGATTCTGAACCTAACGATTTCAGAATTTCGATACATTTTCCTGCGATATTTAATTGTGAGCCTTTCCAGCCTGAATGAACGGCAGCTATTATTTTATTCTTTGGGTCATAAACCATCACTCCTGCACAATCGGCAAGAGAGACACATAATGCAATGCCCAGCTCAAGGCAAATCATACCGTCTCTAATTTCCCTGTCGGAACCGATACCTTCAACCGAATTTGAACCGACTATTTCGATTGTATCGCCATGAACCTGTTTCTGGAAAATGACTTTTTTCAAAGATGGATACTTGCATTTAAGTTCTTCGGAAAGCAGTTTCCTTTCTTCCGAAGCCTGAATTTCATCAAAAGCACCTGCGGGAGAAATCGAAAAGCCATAAGGTGGAAAAATCTCAGGATTGCGTTTGGTTATTCCTGCAACGATTTTATTCTTATCAAATATGTTCGGTTCTAATATATCTATCATTAAAAACTCAGATTCATAAAAGTAAAATTAATTGAAGCAGAAATAACAAAATTTGTATTCTTACTTTTCATTATTTAAATAGACAGATATTTTATAATAATTATTTTGAGTAAAAACTGAAAAAATAATTTTCAGTTTACGAGAGCGGTTTTTAACAAGAAAGTGCTTTGCCATAACCTACAAATTAATTTAAGGCTATTACAATTGTGATGACAATTTATATGTTTTGGAGCAAATTAACAGCAATAAGGTATATCTTTTATTATTTAACTACTACAACTGGAATTGCTTTAGTATTTCCACCTAATTTTACACTTATTATATATACACCACTATTCTGATTTTTTGTGAGCCAGGTGATTTCACCTGAATAATTATTAATTTGGTTAAATAGAATCTGTGTTTTATCAGATACTACATTCCCCATTATATCATACACTTCAATAATTGCATCATCAATATTCGAAC
>DAHXMP010000067.1 GCA_027371665.1 Bacteroidota bacterium
CCGAGGTTAGAAAAATAAAATTATCTTCAAAAAAATTAATTGATTTAAATTTGGATTTAAGAAAATAACTATCTAATTTATTTTTTGATTCCACAATTAAATTTACGTTACAATTCTCTATTTTATTTTTAAATTGAGTTAATATAATGTTGATTTTAGAAATATTACATGATATACAGATATTTAAGTTTGTAATAAAAAATACTTTTGTTGTATTATTTGATGTATCTAATTTAAAAATTTTATTAAATTTTTCATCATTAGTTTCTGTGTATGATGTTGAAATGAAAAAGAACATTAACCAAATAATTAATATAATTTTAATCATCATAGTTTATCCCTAAAAATTTAAATTTTTTAAATTAACCAAAATATATATAAAACCATAATCTAATTTATACAAATTTTGGTATTATTTTATTAAATTATTATGTGCTTATAATTTAATATGGGTTTGGTGGTGTAATTCCCATATTCTCAAGAGCTCTTTTCCAAACTGCATAATTTGTATAAGTAATTGAATTAGAATCTGTGTAAGTTCTTACTATTGCATTTGGATCATTTTTAAAATATTGCATATAACCATTTATAACACCTCTTCCGGTATATTGATCTGGTTCTGGAATATAAAAATAAGTTGTTGAATCGCACCCAATTATTTCTTGAATAATAACTGGACCAGGAGGAGACATGATTGCATAATATGCATAATCTTGATAATATGCATCATCACTAATCCAACACTGATGATTTGAACTATGCGAGCAACCATAACTTGCTGGCGTTCCATAATTACCAATTGTTAATGCAAATAATTTGTTACATTGGAAAGATATTATTATACATATCAAAATTAACGATAAAAAATTTTTCATAATTTTCTCCTTATTTTAGTTTTAAAATTGTTAATTATTTTTATATTTCAAATATCCTTAGGAGATGCTTAAAAATAACCTAAGGATATACCAATATTATTTTGTTTTAGAACCGGTAGAATATTTCTCCCAGTTCAATTATTTAAAAGAACAACAATGTTGCTTTGTAACATTGTAATTTGAATTGCTAAATTGTGATTACGAGTTTACTCGGAAAAATTTTGTTTTCTTCAACGTCTTGCCTTATCTCCTGTATAAATACGACAATTTGTTTATTAAAATCTATGAAATTAGAAAAAATGGAAGTAATATAAACTAAATCTTTTCATTATCACTTGCAAATATATGTTAAAAAAACAATAAAGTCAAGTAAAAAAATTAATTATTAAGAATTTATTTATATAGTAAATATTTCGCCCTGATTTTAATGAAATCATCGAGTCCTTTTTTTGCGGCATTGAGAATTTCAGAATCACTTTTCCCTTCAGTGAGCAAATCGAAAATTTCATCTGTGCCTGTGGCTTTCGTAAACATTGCTCTTGCCTGAGAAGAAAAATTCTTTTTATTGAAAAGGGAAGGGTACAAACTTCGGATTGCAAGCACAAGTCTTATGCCGTCGGTATATGGCTTAAACAAGCTGTCAGGTGTGAATTTGAGCAGAAAGCCGTTGCAGTTTTTCCCGTTGTACATGCCATAAGTTGGATTATATTTTGTCGGCATGAGTTGTACGCCGGGCATCGAATCGTTTAATTTTTTCAGGATTTCATCGGTATTGAAATTCGGGGAACCGACATATTGGAAGGGGAGTGTCGTGCCTATGCCAATGCTGAACAATGCCAATTCGCCCCATGCACCGAGCATTGCGGCACCTCTTGCTGCATCTACGGTCGGTATGTGAGGAGAAGTGGGAAACCATTCCAGTCCGGTGTCATCCCACCACATCCAGCGTTTCCAGTTCTGCATTTTTATTATATGCAAATCGCACTTTTTAGGATTACCGTTTTTGTCTTTCGGAAGCCAGTCCTCGCTATTGAACATTAAGGCAAGCTCGCCGATAGTACATCCGTGAACGTAGGGCAGTGGGGCAATCCCGATGAACGATTCTTTGTCTTTTTCTACGACATTTCCATCAACGACCAAGCCTCCGAGCGGGTTAGGCCTGTCGAGTATGTAAACGGGTATGCCCTCATCGCTGCAGGCACTCATTAGATTATAAACGGAACTAATATACGTGTAAGGCCTGACACCGATATCCTGCAAATCAACGGCAATTGCATCGCACTGCCTGAGCTGTTCCCGCGAAGGTTTCCTGCTGCTGCCGTAAAGCGATAAAACGGGAATTCCATCAAAATTATCGTCGGAGACATGTTCCCCTGCCGGAACCGTGGTATAGAAGCCGTGTTCGGGGGTGAATATTTTTATTAAAGTACATCTTTTCGTTTTGAGGAATTCTTCAGCCGATAGAGTGCCTTTGCTCGTCCTGCCCGTGAAATTGGTAAGCAGACCGATTTTTTTACCCGCAAGCGAATCGAAATTTGTTTCGATGAGAACATCCATTCCTGTCTTTACGATTATCTTTTCATGGTCCTGAGAATTTAAGGTGGAAAGAAAAGAAAAAATTATAATTATAATAATTAATAATTTTCTAAAGTTATTGTTGCATAATGTGTCATACTGAGCGGAGTCGAAGTATGACATCCATTTGCAGATAAGCCTTCGACTACGCTCAGGCTTACAAAATGAAAATTGAAGAAATTTATTTATCATAAGAAAATATAAATACTGAAATTACTTCCCATATGGCTTTTGTAAATACCTGTCTGCTTCGGCAACTGAGCCTTTATAATCTTTCCAGCTTTTGACTTTTTCGTATTGCATAACAGCATATTTTCGCTTGCCCTGCTTATCGAAAATCTGACCGATATACAGATTAGTTCTGACCATGAAACCGGATGGCCCGTTATTATCGAGATAACGGCATGCTTCGTCGCATTTGTAAAAATATTTGAGTGAATTCTCATAATCGCCTTTCATCATCAAAGCCAAGCCGACATAATAGAGAGCTTCACGTGCCGTAACACGGTCATATCCGGTTTTCTTTTGAATACATTTTTCGATGGCATCTCTCCATGTTGCTTCCCACTTGTCCCTCATGCCGAGACAAACATAGCACCTGCCGAGATATCTCTCAAAATAAGGATTGTTAGGATATTTAGTAAACAATTCGTAAGCAATATTGAAAGCTTTGGGATAATCTTCCTCCCATTGATAGTAGATTTGCAGAAGAACAACTTTTGCTTCGACAGAAGCATATCTTGCATATTTAGCTGCAGATTCGAGCTGAAGGATTCCGATTTTTTTGTCACCCGACGGAAGAAAAGCAGAAATGACCTTTAAAGCAGGATATTTTTCGGGAAGTTCCACAGCAAAATAATTATAGATTCCGGTACCGAGCATTATGTCATGGTTCCCCGGTGCAAACTGCCAGCATCTTACAAGTATATCAAATCCCTCTTTCCCGTCACTTATTGCTTTGAACCATTTTTCACGGACAGCATAAAATCTGCCGCGATAACCCACTGCACCGCCTTTGAAAAAAAGTGCCGTGATGTCGTACTCGTTTTTTTGGAGCCTTTTATCGCATACCTCTAGGACTTTATCAATTTTTTGCAGAAAGGAATTGTCTATTGATTCGGTTTCCCTGTAAAGAGTAATCTGCCACCAGTCAACCATTGCATCGAGGAAATATCCGGCAGGATTGTCTGGATATTTCTGAATTACCTGATGAAAACAGGCAGTTGCCGAATCAAATTGTATATTGTAAATATAATCCGTGCCTTTTTTGACGAGGCTGTCTGCATCTTCTCTCAGTATTGACAATTGAGAACGTGAGGCTTGTGTTCCAATAAAAAATAACAAAACTATTAAAAGATATTTAACCATTGTTAACGGGAAAATCTCCGTTGTTCCTTTTAATTTTTTTTCTTTATTTTTTAGTTTCATTTCAATGTAATCAATGATTCAGCATATCTTCTTTTAAAAAGTATTGACGCTAAATATGGGGATACATTGGAATATTTAAGAGTGATAATGGTTGAACTTATAATGAATATGGTTGCCAGAATCCCGCCTTCCAGTCCGAACGAGCTTCCGAAAAGCCAGCCCGGAAGGCTTTGCCAGTCAATGTTTATTAAACTGATATTGAAATTTATTCCGCTTACATCCGAACCTAATACAGCCTGGCTCCAGTTCCAGAAAAAATGGAAGGAAATCGGCAGCCACAAAGAATATGTCTTTATGTACATCGCGGCGAACATCACACCGGCTAATATTATATTAATTATTGCAAAAATGCTTACATTCGGATTTACAATGTGGCCTAAAGCGAAAACAATACTCGATGCAATTATTGCTGAAAAGATCCCAAACCTCTCGAGCAAAGCCTGGAACATTATTCCACGGAATAAAAGTTCTTCAAAAGCCGCTTCAACAAACAATAAAAGTGTTATTGTCCAGAAATAACCATTATCAAAAACGGAAGGTTCGGTTTTAAAAGCATTAAAAATCAGTGTGAATCCAAGTAATATAAATGTAATTCCTGCATTCAATGCTGCTCCCATTCCTATATCAAAGATCATCCACTTTCCCGGCATAATGCCGAAGGTATGCCATTTTCCTTCCTTTCTTAAAGATTCAATGATAATAGAAATTAACAAAACTATCAAAAGCATTATTGAACTTTCCGCAAGCATGGATGGAAAAACATTTAATAGAGAATAATGCTGTTTCTGAAAAATAACTTTGAGCAGTGGGAATGTTCCGATTGTAACCAGAAGAAATATAATTATCCTGAGCCACCACCTCGCTGTAAGCTTATTTACAGTCGTAAGGCTCATTTATTATCCTTATTAGTGTTGTTTTGAGAAAAAATGTACTTGATATGATTTGCAATTTTTTCTTCCATTAATCTCCTTACCTCTTCATGTTCCGTCCCTTTTAGCATCAGGTTCAACTGAGGGCAGAATGATGCATAATCGTTATCGCCCCTCTTACGGATTAGCACTTCATAATCATCCGGATTTAAGCTTATTGATTTTTTTATCGGCATTTCTTATTAATAAATTGTTGTTGAGTTCAATATTTGCAGTGCAAATTTATTAAATTTATTCTAATTCACATGACGGCTATAGAGTAATTACAAAAAAACGTTGTTCAAGAAATAATTGAAGTATAAATTTGTTTTAATGTATTTTTCAATTTTATAATAATATCTTGAGTAAGCTGTCAAAATTTATTAGAACATTTTCAATTTCTCCAAGGATTGCATTATCTAAGGCTTATAATTCATTCACATTACAATCAGAAAATTCTCGCTTAAGAAATGAAGCGTTTTCTAGGAGCTCTTACTCTCTCTTATTTTCTCTCTCTGAATATGTCAGCACTTCCTTTTCCAGGTTCCCCGATGTTAATTCACTTGAGCTGAATAGTGATGTTATAAAACGGCTTGCAGACAATATACTCGCCCATAGGTTTAATTTGCTGGGTTCAGGCTGGGTAAATATTAATAAGAATGACAATTATTCGAATCAGAAATTTAGAAATATTTTTAACAGGGAAGAGTCGGAAAAAATACAGGGGTGGATTTCTGTTAATTATAAACCGATTGACTGGCAGCTTGATTTCAAATCGGGTTACAGGTGGGATGAATCTGTATGGTTTAAAGATATTGTTTTCGGAAAAGTCAAGGGTGCCGATATTAAAGTGCCCTGGGAGCTCGGCAGAATGCAGCATCTGCCTGTTCTGGCTTATTCTGCATTTTTGGCTCATAATTCTCATTCCGGATTTGATAAAAATGAATTGTATATTAATGAATTCAGAAATGAAATTCTTGATTTTATTGCTTTCAATCCTCCGGGATTCGGAGTTCAGTGGCACTCTTCCATGGATTCTGCAATCAGGGCAGTGAACTGGATTATAAGTTATGATTTATTTATTTCTGCCGGATTTGATTTTGATGAACAGTTCAAATCTGTTTTCATAAGAAGTATTTATGAACATGGCAGTCATATCTCCGGTAACCTTGAGTGGTCTTCAGGTATGAGAGGCAATCACTATCTTGCCGATTTAGCTGGACTTTTATTTATTTCTTCATTTCTGCCGCCTACAGGTGAAATTAATTCATGGTTTGTATATAGTGTCTGCGGATTAATAGAAGAAATATTTTTTCAGTTTTTACCTGATGGAAGCAATTTTGAAGCATCAACAAATTACCATTTTCTGTCAACTGAAATTGTTCTTTATTCTTTAGCTCTGATACTTTCATTACCCAAAGACAGATTTAATATTTTATCCGGGGGTCAATACCCGAAACTGAAATTATCCGGTAAGAAAGCCGGTTTAATGATGATGAAAGAGCATCTGATTTTTAATGATGACAAAATTAGTTTTTCATCTCCTTTACAGCAACGGTTAAATGATATTATAAGATTTTCCCTAACATTAATTAATCAAAAAGGTGAAATTCCACAAATTGGTGATAACGATAGCGGGAGATTTTTGAAACTTACACCATGCTTTGAGATTAATGAAATCAATGAATTACAGGAGAATTATAATTCACATTATAATATTATGTCCATAATTTCAGCATTAACGGGAAATGTAATGGAATTTCCCGGATTTAACAATCAAATTGAATATCAAATTTTTAAGGATAAAATAATAAATAAAATCGAAATTCCATCTTTGGAAAAATTTATATATAACAATAAAGCATCCGTTGCTTATAAAAATTTCGGATTGTATTTACTGAAGAATGATAAATTTGAATTGTTTATTCGATGCGGACATATAGGGCAGATGGGCAAAGGTGGGCATTCTCATAACGACCAGTTGTCTTTTGTTCTGAATGTTAATAATCTGAATTTCATCGTTGACCCTGGCACTTATGTTTATACTTCTTATCCGTATGAAAGAAATAAATTCAGGTCTGTGAAAATGCACAACACATTATGGCTGAAGAATTCAGAACAAAATGTTTGGCAGGAAGACTCGGTTGACGACCTGTTTTGGTTTATCGGGGAAAAGACTAAATCTAAAGTTTTGGTATTCGACAACAATCATTTTTCAGGAGAGCATTATGCCTATAATAAGCCCCACAGGCGGGAAATTGAAATTGATAAAAATAAATTGATTTGTTCTGATATATGTAATAATGATGCACAAAAATTTATTTCTTTGCATTTAGCACCGGATGTAAAAATCGAAAATATCGAAAAACAAAAAGTGTTTGTTAAATTAAATGAAATTGAAATAATGGTTAGTACCGGAACCGGTGAGATTGAATCTTATGATTATGAGTTTTCACTCGGATATGGATTAAAGCAATTATCTAAAGAAATCCGTATTATGAGCAATCTTAAAAGGATAAATTGGGAAATTGAAATAAAATAAGTTTTATATCGCCTCTAAATAACTAATATATGTATTTAATAACATTGTATAATTCTGTATGGCTTGTATTTTAAAGAATAGAAGAAAATCAGTTGTCAGGGTGCTTCTCAGCACGATTTTACTATCATTAATAGTTACTTTTTTTTCATCGTCATGGTATTCGGCTCATAAAGAAATATCGGGGTTATCCGGAAATATTATCATAACTGCGGTTTTGAAGCCTTCATTATCTGATGATTCAATATTATCCACAATTAAATTAATTAAATCTTATAAATGGTGCAGAAAAATTAAATATATTTCTTCTGACAGCGCCAGAGTTATTTTTGAAAACCGTGTGGGTAAAGTCTCCGGGGAACTGATGCCCGATAATCCTCTGCCCGGTATAATTAATGTATTTATCAATCAGAAATATCTTAATACATTTGAACTGACAAATATTAATCTTGTATTAAAGAGACTGGAAACAGTGGACAGAACAGTCTTCAGGAAGGATTTTGCCGACTCTGTTTTTTTAATGAGGAGCCAGTTTGAATTTATCACTTTAATTGTTGGAATTTTTCTGCTTCTTCTTATTTTCTTTATATCATATTTAAGTATAAATCCCGAGTTTAGTTTTTTGAAATCACAAGTTTCTTCCCTGGACTTCACAGGTGAAGGTACAAAAAAAGGTACTGCATTTATTTTTGGATTTATTAATCTTTCTGGTTTCTTAGGCCTGGTAATTGGTGTCTTGATTGAGTTTCTGATATGGATGCTTGTGAATGCAAGCCTGCCGTGGTATAAAGACACACCCTGGCAAATTACTCTATTGAGTATTTGCTTTATGCTTTTTGTTTATAACCTTATGATATTTGTTTTATATTTAATTTATAAACCTAAGATAGAATCACAGGCGGACACTATTAAATCCAAGGATGAAGATATTCAGCCTGACGTAAATATGCAAATTCATGATGAAGTTGATGGAGCAGAATGACTCTTCTCGATAAATATATATTGAAACAACTATTAGTAACATTGCTCTTTTCTTTGGTAGCACTTTGCACTATTTTCATCGTGGTTAATCTTCTGGATAACCTCGATGAATTTTTAGACCAAAATGCAACTTTTTTAACGATTGCAAAATATTATATCTATTTCCTTCCGGATATAATGGAACTTCTTATACCCGTTGCAATGCTTATTTCTACATTGTTTTCAATTGGCAGGCTCTCGACGAATAACGAAATAACAGCAATGAAATCCGGTGGTATCAGTTTATACAGAATAATGCTCCCTGTTACAGCCTTTGCAATTGTACTAAGCTTGTTCCAATTATATTTTAACGGCTGGATAGTGCCTGTTGCTAATCATGGGAAATTTGAAATTGAGCAAAAGTATTTAAATAAAACATCCGAAGGCGGGCAGATTTTTAATCTTTATTTCAGGGATAATCCTACACGTAATGTTATCATGCAATACTATGATGCTGCTATGAAAACCGGCAACAAAGTCTCTATCGAAGAGTATTCATCCCAGGTATCACCGAGGCTTGTCAGGAGAATTGAAGCAAATAGGATTACCTGGGATTCTACAGTTCATGAATGGAAATTATTTAGCGGGATTGACAGAAAATATAACGGGAACAATGTTCTTGCGCTTCGTTTTGATTCTTTGCCGTTTGCACTTAACCTGACACATGACCAGATTGTACAGCTAAAGCGTTCGACTGACGAGATGAATTTCGATGAATTATGGAACTACATCTCGATTCTCAGTCGTGGGGGAAAAGATGTCAGGAAGCAGGTTATTGAGTATTACGGTAACTACGCCTTCCCATTTTCTAATTTGATTGTGATTCTTTTCGGAGTTCCTTTTGCGTCAGTAAGAAAGAAAGGAGGGTTGGCAATACAAATGGGTGCTGCTATGATAATATCTTTCTTTTACCTGGTTTTTACAAAGGTCAGTCAAACGATTGGATATTCTTCCGACCTGAATCCCATTCTTGCCGGGTGGATGGCCAATCTAATATTTTTTGTTTTTGCAATTATTATTCTTTTCAGGACACGCACCTGATAAAATTATCCGCATAATCAAAACAAGGCACTTTAATTGATTGTAAAAAAAATTTTTAATTAATTCATTATAAATTTATTATTTTTAAAGTTTGAATTTATCTGTAATTTATTTTTAAAAACAGGCATTTATGAAAAACATTGACACACTATCATCAATAGAAGGAAGGGCTCTTCTTGCTGAAATTTATAATGAACTTCGTTATGAAAAGCAAATGTCCAATTTCGCTACATTGATTCTTTGCTGGAGGATTTGTACACACGAACGGGAAATTTTCAGATATGCAAAGAAAGAAGTTACTGTTTTGCACCCCCTGGGATTTTTCTCAGGTACGGGGCTTTGGATGGAAGAGGTTTTAAACAGGTATTATTTCACGACAATCAATTCATTTGTATATTTTGGTGCGGCTATCTTGTTGGTTATTATTGGCATGAGGAGGTTCAGTGAAAATATCAGCCCGGATATTGTTATTGCAGGAATTGCATTCGAAGCCCTGATGCTTATTGTTATGTTTATTGTAATGCTTTATACACCCAGCGAGGAACTTGAAACACTTAAAAGTAAAACAGGAGACCGGCAGGCAACAATTGATGATTTGATTATCGAAGTGGGCGAAATAAGCCGTGATTTCGCCGCTGTTGTTTCTCAGCTCGAAAAGCTTTCTGAATCTTATCAGGAAGTACTGAAACAGCAAAGCAATCTTTCTTATTTAATCGGCAAGCTCGCCGAAAATTATTCGAATGCCTCTGCTCCAAATCCACAGATGCTCGAAATTATGAAAGAAACTAATTCAGCTCTGTCTGATTTTAAAAATACAGTCGAATATCTTAACAATGCTGCAGAAGTTTTGAAGAGAGAGGAAATTGAAATTGCCGTCAGGAAAGAAGTTGAAAGAATTCTTGTAAATAAGGTGTCAGTCTGATGTTGAATACACTATATTTGATTCTCCAATTGTTTTTGATTATGTTATAATAGATAAGACTCGTGGAGTAAAAGAGATGAAATTGAAATACAGGAAAACAATTGAAATATATTTTGTATTATACCTTGCAGCCTTAATATTTTTATTGCCCGGCCCCGGAGAAAACCATAAGTCCAAAAAAGCTCAAAATTTTAAAGTGTTCCAGGTGCCTTTTTCCATACAGCCTGAAAAGACAATACTTAACTGCAGGCTTATGCTCGATTCTAACGGTTCTAAAATTGTCTCCCTCGACTCTGTTAATTCCATAATTTATTTCGGTGATGTCGAGGATGTTGATTTTGAATTTATTATTGAAGACCCGGTTTTAAGACAGAGACTGAGTTTAAGGACCCCTGATGACACCACAAACCAGTATTTCAGATTCACTGAAAACGATGAAACTCAGTCTGCAAGATTTTTCTGGTATCCTCCCTTGTATGAAAGAAGAAATAAAACATATAACGTTATTGTTATGGCTACGGCAAGGCTTAGGGAGGATAATCCGGCCATAGCAGGAGAAAATCCGGGTTTATCCAACAGAATAATAAAGGCGCAGACAAAATTCAGCTTAAATATGACTTATATAAATACTAATCTTGTCTATAACGATGGCTTGAACAAGATGAACTATGATACGATTTACAGGTATTTTGACAGATACAGGAATGACCAGTCGGCATATTCGCTCGGAAATATTGAAATAAGGCCTGACCAGGCGTTTTTAAAGGTCGAAGCACAAAAGCGATGGACAAATTTCATTAACATCTTTGGTGGTACTTTTGATAAGAATTTGCAAAAACCCGTACTGAAAGCGATTCCTGAATTCAGTGATAACGGTGGCACTGCAGAGATATTGAATATCGAACCGACAAGAATCGTCGTTTCAGGAATAGCTCCCTCTTATGGCAAGCTCAAAGTTATGCTGACACTGAATTCCAAATATGATAAAAAAGAATTCAGTGTTGATTTTACTGTAATACCTCTCAAAATACAGGAACCTGTCTTTGACAGGGTTATGTATCCGGAAAAGACTTATACTATTAATCCTCTTATTCCCATGCTGTTTGGACAGGATATAAAAGCCGTTCTTAAAGATGGGAGTACAACCAGGGCTTTAAGCCCTCAGGGAGACAAGTTTCAGTTCACTCCCGATATAAGCGATACTGGAAAAATTCTTTCATTTGAAAGGTTTGTTGATGGGAACTTATATGGACAGCAATATGAAATCAGGATTCTGAGTTATCCTAAACCTGTTATACGGGATATCCAGTTTGTCGGAGACGGAGAGGTTAATGTTATTACACAATCCTATGGTACTTATGATGGTAAGGATAACTTAGTCAATCTCGAGTTAGAAGGGAATGCTGTGGCACGGGAATTGAGAGGGAAAGTTCCTGAATCAACTGATAACATAACTCATGTTCAGATTTTCAGATGTATTCCTAAATATGATGGTTTATCCTTTGCTTTTAAAGTAAAAGCTGTTGATGCCCGTGGAAAACATTCTGACCAGAAAAGTTTCAGATAATAGGGTTATGCTATTTTTTAATAAGAGTCATGTATTTTGCTAAGTGTGGATTTACTGTAATACATACAGTTACATTGTAACAAATGATGAAATAATTACGTAATAAATAAAAAACCTGGAAAAAATACTTTCAGAGGACTTAGATGAAAAAGTATGTGTTTATTTGCCATTCCGGGCGATATCCCGTAATGGCGATGATTTTGATGTTCTTTATCTTGTGCATTCAATCTATTGCACAGATGAAATCAGAACCAA
Source organism: Bacteroidota bacterium (assembly GCA_027371665.1). Taxonomy (GTDB): domain Bacteria; phylum Bacteroidota; class Ignavibacteria; order Kapaibacteriales; family UBA2268; genus DAHXMP01. The sequence goes on from DAHXMP010000067.1 coordinate 12,131, forward strand.
AAAATTTTACTTTAGACCAATGTGTTGAAATAGCTGTCAAAAACAACTATGATGTTCTCATTGCTAATGCTCAGGTGGAAACCAGCGGGGCAGATATTACGAATGCTTTCGGGAGGTATTTGCCGTCAATTAATTTTTCCGGAGGGTACAGTCGTCAGCTTAACGTTAAAGGCGGAAATACTGTTGATGTGGGAGGGCAGATCATCCCGATTCCGGCTCCAAATCCTAATTCATACAGCATGAATGCCTATGCGAGTTATTTGTTGTTTGACGGATTTTCACGTGGGGCTAATTACAGCAGGGCACAGGAATCTTATAATTCGAATTATAATAATTCATTATACGTGATAAAAAGAGTCAAAAGGGATGTTAACAGGCAGTTCTTCGATATTATCAAAAAATTTGAAATAGTTAAAATCAGGCAGGAAAATCTCGAACTCGGAAGAGAAACACTTAGGCCTAAATAAGACCTGCCAAAATCGCTGAACTGGTCAAGCGAACTGTTAGCCCAGCTCCATCCCCCGTTAGCAGAAATCGAAGGATAATAACCACTCCTGGAAATAGCAACATTGGAATTAGCGGCTTCGAGACCGGATTGGAGTGAAGTATAATCCAGCCTGTTTTTCAGGGCTTCAGATACTGCAGCATCCTGACTGCCAATATCTGAACGAAATTTTACAATATCATCCTCAGAAATTTTAGAATTTATACTCGATTCGAGAAATTCAGCATCATAATCAGTATTCAGACCCATTGTATAGAGCAATTGTGCTTTGGCAACATTCAAATCATTTTCGGCAACAACCAGCTCGTATTCACTGTTACCCAAATCAGCTTCCTGTGCATATACATTAGTGATAGGAATTGTTCCTGCCTTTTCCTGAGCCTGAATCATTTCGAGTACTTTCCTTCCGAGTTCGAGATTTTGGCAGGTCTTATTTAGGCCTAAGTGTTTCTCTTCCGATTTTTGACAATTTTAACACAAATTACCGTATTCAGACTGCTGAGTTACAAGTGAAACAGATTGAGATTCAAAAGCAGCAGCTTGAGCAAAATATTAGAACTAATATTCAGACTGCTTTCATGAACCTGGATGCAGCGGAAAAACAGCTTGACATAAGTAACAGAGCTTTGAAATCAGCACAGGAAAGTTATGACAGTTTCAATGAAAGGTTTAAAGTCGGTGCTTCGGGTATAACAGACTACCTGACTGCAAATAACCAGCTTATTACAGCCCAGATTAACAGGATTAATGCAGTCTATGGATATCTGCTTGCACAGAAAGAAATTCTTTTTGCTATTGGAAAATTTTAATTATTAATATTATCCTGTAAATTGGAATATGTATATTGGCAGAAAATTATTGTTTGAATATTGACATATTATTTGAAAGGGATAAATGATGAAATGTGAAAAATGCGGTAATGATTATATTTCGCAATCATATTTTGCGACACCTAACATTTGCAAAGAATGTTTCGATAAGATGACCGAAGATGAACAACGGATGGAAGTAGAAAAAGCTTATAATGCCATTCCCAAGGACCAGTATGCTTTCAGAATCGGATTTGGCAGGAGGCTTGCCGCTTTTCTTCTTGACGGATTATTTGTTTATATCATTTTCGGAATTGCTTTTTTTGCGACAGGGCTGTACGACCAGTACAAATCTTATTTTATGGATTTCAGGGAATTAATAACGATGTTTTCCAATCCCCGTATGATAAGAGAATTTACAAATGCTATTATGCCTATTTCGTTTATTATAACGTTCATGTATTATTCTCTTGAAGTTGTGCTTGCCGCTACACCCGGAAAGCTGATACTTGGTATTCAGATAGCAAATGAAGACAGGACTTATGCAAGTATTGTTACCCTGTTTATTAGGTTTTTCCTTAAGCATGCAAGTACAATTCTTTCTCTTGTTGCATTTGTTACTCTTATTAACGCTTTTGATATTGTCGGTTCGATTGTTTCTCTTGCATTTGTTGTCGGGTGTTTCTTCATTCTTACCCGGAATAAACAGGGCTTCCATGACATGTTAGCTAAAACGGCTGTGTTCAGGAGGAATGAAATACTGGAAAAAAATAATATTGCTTAAATACAAGTGCTTTTTTTTAATTGTTACATAATGAATTGAATGATAATAAATAAATTATTTTAACAGGATTAGAAATGGCTAAGAAAAAATCTAAGAAAAAATTAATTATCGTTGCTTTGATTGTTTTAGTTTGCATAGCTGTCATTTTTATTTTCTTTTCATCGAAAGGTTCAAAAGCTATTGCCGTAACTGTTTCTAAAGTCAGCAGAAGAACTATTACTCAAACCGTATCTGCCGTTGGCAAGATTCAACCGGAAACTGAAGTAAAAATTTCGTCTGAAACAAGCGGCGAAATCATTTTCCTTTCTGTTAAAGAAGGGGATACGGTCAAAGCGGGACAGATGCTAATCAGGATTAAACCGGATATTATTGAAAGCCAGCTTCAGCAAGTTATGGCTGCTGCAGATGCTACCAAGCAGGATATTGATGCCCGAAAAGCGGAACTTAACAGGACTAAAGCAGACCTGCAGAGAATTAAGGAATTATATCAGAAAAAATATGCCTCACAGGAAGATTATGACAAAGCTGTTTCCGCTTTCGAACAGGCTCAGTCGGCATACAAAGCTTCGAAATCACGATATGACCAGTCTATGGCAAGCTACCGCCAGGTTAAAAGCAGTGCGGAAAGAACTATCGTTTATTCTCCTATCGACGGTGTTGTAACTAAGCTTTCCGTTGAAAAAGGTGAAAAAGTCGTAGGTGTTGCCCAGATGGCAGGCACTGAACTCATGACAGTCTCTGACCTTAATGTGATGAATGCGGAGGTCGAAGTGGATGAAAACGATATTGTTATGATTCACAAGGGTGATACCGCAAAAGTTGAGATAGATGCTATTCCTGACATGATTTATAAGGGTGTGGTTGTCGAAATCGGCCATTCTGCAATAGTTAATCAACTCGGTACACAAGACCAGGTTACAAATTTTCAGGTGAAAATACGATTGATTGACAAAGAGCCTAAACTCAGGCCCGGCATGAGCTGTAACGTTGAAATTGCATCCGAAACAAAGAACAATGTGCTTGCCGTCCCTCTCCAGGCAGTTACGCTGAGAGATTCGGTGCCAAAATCTGCATTTAATAATTCCAATCAAAACATAAAAGTAAAAAAATCTGATGAAGATGCTGATAAAGAGAAGAAAAAAAGGCCACCTTCCGTCGTTTTCGTGAAGAATGACGGGGCATGCAAACTTGTTCCCGTTAAAACCGGCATCAGTGATGACGGTTTTATTGAAATCACTGACGGTCTGAAGGAAGGCGAAGAAATCATCAGCGGTAATTTCTTCGCAGTCAGCAAAGAACTGTTTGACGGTGCAAAAATCAGGATTGATTCGGTTAAAAGAAAGAAAAAATGATATGTTTGGTTGCCTTTGAGGATGTAATCTTAATTTTTATAATCCGGTAAATATTAATTCGTAACTACTTAATTTATGGATAAAGAGCAAATAACAGTTAGTAAAAATGATACAATAATCGAAATTGCCCATATTGCAAAAATCTACAAGATGGGTAGTGAATATGTTCATGCACTGCGTGATATTTCGATTGAAATTCACAAAAATGATTACCTGGCTATTATGGGGCCTTCTGGTTCCGGTAAATCCACACTTATGAATATTATCGGATGTCTTGACACACCATCCAGCGGAAAATATTTATTCAAAGGCTCTGATGTTAGCGATATGACTGACAACGACCTTGCCGATATAAGAAATAAAGAAATCGGATTTGTGTTTCAGACATTCAACCTGCTTGCAAGGTCATCTTCATTGAAAAATGTTGAGCTTCCATTAATATATGCAGGTTACTCTTCAGCAAACCGTCATAATTTGGCACAGAAAGCTCTTGAAGAAGTCGGTCTGAGCGACAGGATAACTCATAAGCCAAACGAGCTTTCAGGTGGTCAGAGGCAAAGAGTGGCTATTGCAAGAGCTTTGGTTACTTCACCAGCTATTATACTTGCCGATGAACCGACTGGCAATCTTGACTCAAAAACCGGTTACGAAATAATGAAACTTTTTAATGAGCTATGGGAGCGGGGTAATACAATTATTATCGTTACCCATGAAGAAGAAGTAGCAAGATTTGCAAAAAGAATTATTAAGCTTCGTGACGGCTTAATTGAAAATGATTTGGTTAATAATAAGCCTCACACATTTACAACTGAACCGGTTGATATAAAATGAACTTATCTGAATTAACGGAAAATCTGAAAATCGCTTTCGATTCTATGAAATCGAATAAGATGAGGGCATTGCTTGCATCGCTTGGCGTAGTTATTGGTATTTCTTTCGTTATTCTTATGGGCTGGGTTCTTTCTGGGCTTGATGGTGCACTTGAAGATACCATTAATATAATTGGGCAGGATATGCTCTATGTTGATAAATGGGATTGGGCAGGAGGTAGGAACTGGAAAAAGATGCGTCAGAGAAAAAACATCACCTATCAGCAGGCATTTGAATTTTGTGATAAAATGAAATCAGCCGAACTTGCCATTCCTAATGTCAGGGATTTCGGTGATAAAATTAAGTATAAAAATGAGGAATACCAGGGAATAAGTATTATAGGCACCAGGTATGAACATTCTCTTACTCCGGCAGGAGCCATTCTCACTGGCAGGCATTTCTCGCCTTTTGAGGATGATATCGGTGCTAATGTTATTGTTTTGGGTTATACTCCCTACCAGGCTATGCTGAAAGCAGGGAATCCCGTTGGTAAATATATAAAGCTGGATGGCAGGCGATTTCTCGTTATTGGCGTAGTTAAAAAGCAGGGGACTATGCTTATGGATTTTGTTGATAACCAATGTTTTATCCCAATCAGAACTTTTGAGAACTTATTCGGCAAATCCGGCAGGACAGTGTCTATTGCCATCAAAGCAGGCGGAGTTGACCGTCTTGACGAAGTAAGAGCTGAAGCAGAGGGATTAATGCGTCAAATAAGAAATCTTAAACCCGGTCAGGAAAATGATTTTTCAATTAATGAAACTAAAGCTTTCGAAAGCACAGTAGCCACTCTTAGGTTGTCGGTCTGGGGTGTTGGTATCGGTATGACGATTCTGTCATTCATCGTCGGTATTATTGGTATTATGAATATAATGTTTGTTTCAGTTACTGAAAGAACGAAAGAAATAGGGATTAGAAAAGCTGTTGGTGCAAAGAAAAGGACAATCTGGATGCAGTTTATTGTTGAATCTGCAGTCTTGTGCCTTCTTGGGGCGGTTATTGCTTTTATAGGTTGTTCTGTTCTCGTTTATCTTGTAGCGACATTTTTGCCTAAATTTGTTCCCGGTACTTCGTTTTTATCTCCGGTATTGCCTTATGAGTTATTACTTATCGCTTCGCTTGTTTCGATTTTTGTCGGAATGATGGCAGGCTTAATTCCTGCTGTCAGAGCGGCTAACCTCGACCCTGTCGAAGCTCTCAGGAGGGAAAATTAATAATTGACTGTTTTATTAACATATGTTATAATTTATGAGTTTGGAATATTTAATTGATAAATTTTGTAAAATGCAGATAAATTATTCAAATGAATTAAGTTATATTGATTATTTTGAAAAATGAACATTGGCGAGAGCATAATACAGGCATTTGATTCGGTCAGGACTAATAAACTTCGTACTTTCCTGACCCTGTTAAGCATTTCCATTGGTGTTTTCGCAATTATCGGAGCCGGTTCGCTTGTTGATTCAATTAATAAAACACTTTTCAGCGAGCTTGAATCACTCGGCAGAAACTCTTTCTTCATTCGTCGTATACCCGCACTCGAGTTTGGTCATGACTGGAGAAAGTACATGAAAAGAAAGCCTATTAATTACTCAGTCGTTAAGGAATTAAAGAGGCAATTGGTTTCACCTGAATTTGTTACAGCTTATGGTTTTTCATCAGCGCATACCGTTAAAGCCGGTGAGTATGAAACAGACCCCGATGTTCAGCTTTTTGGTGGTGATGAATATTTTCTTAATGTTATGAATACTAATATCAGTAAGGGCAGATTCTTTTCACGTGAAGATATTGACCTGAACAAAGATTTTGCAATTATTGGCAACGATATTGTCGTTAAAGTGTTTCCGAATATCAATCCTATCGGCAAGAAAATAAAAATTAAAAATCATAATTTTACCGTCATTGGTGTTCTTCAGCCAAAAGGGGCTATACTTGGTCAGAGTCAGGATAACAGGGTAATTGTGCCTATTTCACAGTTCCTTCGTTACTTTGCTTCATTTTGGGAACAGGACTTAACCGTTGCTGTGAAATCCCCCGATTACGAATCCCTTAACGATGTTATAGATGAAACAGTTAGTGTAATGCGTTCAATCCGTAATCTGAAGCCCTGGCAGGAAAATGACTTTGAAATCGAAACAAACGAATCTCTTTCCGAACAGTTTGCAAGCTTCACGGATTTTCTATCATACTTCGGTGCATTTTCAGGTATTATTGCTCTTATTGCCGCAGGTGTAGGCATTATGAACATTATGCTCGTCTCGGTAAAGGAAAGGACACGCGAAATAGGCATACGAAAAGCAGTCGGTGCCAAGAGAAGATGGATTCTGACTCAATTTATAATCGAAGCCATCACACTTTGCCAGGTGGGAGGACTAATCGGTATTGCCCTCGGAATAGTGGCAAGTGCCTTTCTCGGCTCTATGCTTGGAATCCGCCTTGTCCTGCCAATAGAATGGGTAATATTTAGCATAGCCATCTGCACCCTTCTTGGCCTTATTTTCGGAGCCTATCCCGCATGGAAAGCCGCCCGCCTTGACCCGATTGATGCCCTGAGGTATGAATAAAAATGAATAAAATACATGTTAATTTTTATCCCAAAACATTCCTCATTTATTCTGATATTTGTACTTTATAATTTTTGTTAATTTAAATAAATTAATGTCCGCGACACAACTAAGCACAAGAAAGGAAAGAGTTGGCTGGTACTTCTACGACTGGGCCGGTTCTGTTTTCCATTCTACGGTCATTACCGTTTTTCTCGGTCCTTACTTAACTACAATTACAAAAGCGGCGGCTGGTAAAGAAGGCTTTGTCCATATTATCGGAGTACCCATCGGTGCAGGCTCTTTCTTCCCTTATGTCGTCTCGGCTTCCGTGCTGCTGCAGGTGCTTGTCCTGCCAATCATGGGAGCCATTGCAGATTATACGCATAAAAAGAAATTCCTGCTCGGCTTGTTTGCATATATTGGCTCTCTCGCAACTGTTTGCATGTTCTTTCTGAACGGCATTCATTATCTATTTGGGGGCTTGCTTTTTATAATAGCAAACATCAGCTTCGGTGCCGCATCCGTTATGTATAATGCCTATCTGAACGACATTGCCGAACCTGACCGCAGGGATGCAATTTCATCTGTCGGCTGGGCATTCGGCTATCTCGGCGGGGGATTGCTTCTTGCACTTAATCTCTGGTTTTTCCTGAATGCCTCGAAGTTCGGAATTTCTTCCTCGTTCGCAATAAGAATCAATCTTGCATCTGCAGGTGCATGGTGGGCTTTGTTTACCATTGTGCCGATGCTCAGCCTGAAAGTGCGTCAGCCGGCAAAACGAAAACCCGAAGGTAAGTTATTATTGATATTGGGATTTAAGGAAATTATTGCGACTCTTAAAAGTTCTTTAAAATATCCGAAAACACTGCTCTTTCTCATTGCGTACCTGCTTTACAATGACGGTGTGCAGTCGGTTATTGCCCTGACTGCCGTATTTGCCCAGGAAGAACTCGACTTGTCAATGTCAACGATAACTACGGTGATTTTGATGGTTCAGTTCATAGCGTTTTTCGGAGCTTTATTGTTCAATTACTTTGCAAAAGCAGTCGGAACGAAAAAAGCACTGCTCCTGAGTCTTGTGATTTGGACCGGGTGCATATTTTATGCATTTACTTATCTGCACTCTGAGACAGGTTTTTATTCACTCGCAGCGGTTATAGGCATCGTTCTGGGAGCAACACAGGCATTGAGCCGCTCTATATACTCGCACCTGATTCCGAAAACTAAGGAAGCCGAGTATTTCAGCCTCTTCGAAATCAGCAACAAAGGCACAAGCTGGATAGGACCCCTGATATTCGGATTGACGCTCCAGTTAAGCGGCTCGTATCGCTGGGCAATCCTGTCTTTGGCATTATTTTTTATTTTAGGATGGGTAATGTTGATGCAATTAGATATTAAAGATGCGATTAAAAAAGTAGGGAATGAAGTGCCGGCTAAAATATAGAGGAAAAGAATTCCCCCTTATCTAATGGGGATTAAAGGGGTTGTGATTTTTAATTGCACTATTTTTTTATGAGTTAAGTTGACAAAGCAATTATTGAGTTGAATAAATTATATATTCAAGAAAAATCTAATTTGGAAATCAGTTAAACCACAGAGTCGAGTTTTTTGTGTTTAAGAATGAGAATTAAATATTAATTATTACTCTCTTTTTCTCATAATTTCAGATTTATAGTATCTACATAAAAAATCGTAAAGTATAAATTCATTCAGTCTTTGTTTGGTTTTAAATAATCTGTTTATCATCATATGTATGTAACTTGAGAGCAAACTTTTTAATGGGACTTCCAACTTATTCTCTTCATTTAATTTTAATAATTCATAAACAAGAGGCTGAATTGCCATTGACTTAAAATATAAAAATGAATTATATTGAAAATATTTATTTGAATTATTATCTAAGACATCCATAACCGACATACTTTCTTTTCGATATTTGACACCAATTTGCTTTTTCATCAGAACATTTAAATCAAATTCGTTAGCAAAACTTTCTTTCTTTGATGTAACAAATTCATTTTTTTCATTTAAATTAAATTTAAAATCATTTAAAAAAGTATCCATTGATTTCAAACCGAATAACCAACGGAGTTTTTCACCTGTATCACCATTAATATTTGAAAGAAAACTAACAATTGTTATGCTATCATAGAAAAAGATCTGTTCTGCCAAATCAATTGTATTTGAACCATAACGTATCATTTCCCTTTGATAAGTATCATTCTGTACTTTCCATATCATATCATTATCAATATAAAATTTAAGACTTGAATTCATAATTTTAATAATATTGGAAATATCATTCCTATCTATTAAATGGAAACGTACTCTTAGATGCAATTTGGGATCGGTATATCTAATAAAAAACCATTTGTCAATAACATTTTGAGAAATTAATTGCTCACAAGTTTCTTTTATTATGGAAGTTAGAATAATATCAGCAACTTTAGGACCTGAATAAATCTTATAATACAGCCATTCATCACCAGTAATGAAAGTCCTTTGTACTGACAATTTATTCTCTATTGTATTTGATTTTTGTAAAAACATAAAATTACTTCATTTAAATAATCACCTTCATCACTTTTAATTATTAAATTGTTGGGGTCGAATAAAAATTCAGTAAGTTTAAAATTAAATCTTTTTTTAACTAAAGAGAATAAAATTTTTAAACATTGGATGTTATCAAGGTTCAAAAATAATACGTTATCACCATCTGTTAGATAAACAAGTTGTGGAATTGAATACTGACTTCTCCATTCATTAAATTTTTCAATCAATTCGTTTCCATCTTCAATTTTTATTAAATACTTAATATCATTTACAATAATATTCCATGTTGCAGGTTGTAATATTATATTTTTGTAAGTAACACGTGGAAGGAAAGTGTATTCTTCAGATAAAGGGCCCCATGAGAAACCAAGACCATTCCTTTTATTTTGAGATTGTAAATTACACAAAAACTCATAAACAGGTAAAGCATTAAATGAAAAATTATGTGATGTTGTTAATCTCGGTATGATTTCTTTTCCCAATTTCTTTGAAAACAAAACAATTCTGTTCTCTTTTACAGAAACCATTATATCTGAAACAGAAATTTGGAATTCTTTATCTAATTCAGATTTTGATAAATAAGGTATTTCATAATGTCTTAAAACAGGTCTCATCAAGATATTACCTAATCTTGATTGGGGCAGGTGAACAATTTCAGCAATAATTTTATCCTTGTTTAATTCTTCTTCTTTTCTAATTATTTCTTTTACAAGCTCATAAATTTTATTATCTGCATGACAGAAACGACCAAATAAATTTGCTGCACTTGCTCCAAATAAACCATGAATAAAAATTTTATCATATTTATTTTTATTTTTACTATTACTGTCTAAGATATTGATAATAACAGAAAAAGTATCTGGTAAATCACTCCAATCAGATTTAAAATCATTTAATTCATCATCAGATAGTTCAATATCATAAGTGTTGTTTTTTATGGCGAATATATATTTCTTGAATAAAAATGAACTGATATTGTCCCATTTAATATCCCTAAATTTTTGAGTCTTGAAAAAAGAAATATCTTCAATTAATGGGTTTATATCCCCATAATTATCATTATCTTTACAATCCAAACCTACTTCATTGTCCAATACTTTCAATAACGGAATTTCCCTGTCCTCATATCTATCAATGAATGAATTAATGAATTTTGTTATAAATGTATTTTCTGTCTTAAATGTTAATTTATTAATAATATCTAGACCTTTAAATACCGAATCAACTGTATCTTCACTTAATTGGCAATTCCTAGTTGTTTTAATTAAATTAGCTTGAAATAAATATTTTTCTTCAATATTTGAGTTAAATTCTTTTAATCTGTTTGAAATTTGAAAGTATTTTGAAGTTGCTTGTCCAATAGGAATACTGTCAATTTCAAACATAGAATTTTGTGTATGCTTTAAAATGTTTGTGACATTGTTTGAGATATGAATTTTATCTAAAGTTAATATTATCTGTGTTAAAAAGTCATCTCCAGTTACAGAAGGTTCTATCTCACTTACTAAAATTTGATTTTCAATCAAATCATTGATAAAATTTTTAGATTCTTCAAATGATATTTCATCATTTACCAACAAATTAGCTAGGTCATTAATATAAGCTCCATTTTTAGCTTCATTCAAGATTTTTTGGATACTATCTGAATTATCAACAGCAACTATGCGGTGTTGACGCTCGTGATTTGAATAAATATATTCGACATATCTTAAACGTTTACCAACTACATAAGAACTATTATTAGGATAATATTTTAGACTTCCTCTAATATCTGATAATTTTGATACCTCCTGTGACAAAGAACATAAATAATCCATGTCGAGTGATGTAAGTCTTTTATTATTTTCATAATTATCCAAAAAAATTTTCGTAGCATCTCCAAATTCCCCAACAGAAAATCCGGCAAATAATCCAAATGGTGTGCATCTTGCACACATACGGATAAGGTACTGTAAAAAAGAATTCTTGAAATTGTTTTCTTTTTTAGCATTATTGATTCCTAAATCCTTCCATTTTATTAATGCATCGTAAAGACTCGGGGATGCAATAAAAATAGCTTCCTGTACGATAGGATTTAAGCATATTATCCTTAATGTATTATTTTGTTTTTCAATTTCATCATTTATAAAAGTATTAAAAAATGATAAAGGAAACATTGGTGTTCTCACAACAAATTGTGAGAATGTTTTATATGGTTGATAGCTTTTCATAAGATTTTATATATTATTATTCTTCACAAAATTTAATATCAACTCAACAATAAACAACTATCCCATTTCGGTTCAATATCTGAAATTGCAGATAAAAGTACCAAACCTATTCCTGCTATACCTTCTAAAATTCCTAATTCCTGTCTCCACCCTCCATATTCATCTGGATAATATGCCTTGTATCCAGCATACCCATCTTCAAACTTTGCCATTTTTAAAGTTTCTTCTATCCAATATATAGCAGTTTCTTTAAATTCTTCTATACCGGTATTATGATACATCCTGTTAAATATGTGAGCAATACCAGCGGTACCATGACAAAATCCTGCATCAATAACAGAATTTTCTTTTAAGTCTCGCCTTTTCGCAGAATGAGAAAAAATATCAATTGAAATATTCTCATATTCTTTATTTTGTAAAAACTGTGAAGCATGCCAAATTGCTATTCCAATACCTAAATCTCCATAGCACCACCCCATTCTACTAGGGTATTGTTTTGTATTATTTTCTTCAATCCAGGATGGATACAATGATATACTATTATTGACTATCTTAGCGTTTAATACATATTGTATGCTATTAGTAATAAGTTTATCAATTGAGTGATTTTCAATTGTGTGTTCACCTAACAAACTTAAAAATGAAATTATTGATGACATTCCATGACTTAAAGATAAGTTGTACCCTTTTGTATCTTTTTCGATATCAAGTGTAGATAACCATTTTATACCAATTTCATTGTCTTTCAATTTCATATTGTTTAAAAAATCTATAATTTTATTCATAGTATTAACTGATTTTTTATTCGGCAACCTTTTTTTATAATACATTCC